>NZ_CP059676.1:2100000-2343974 GCF_014069875.1 Flaviflexus equikiangi | reverse complement strand
AGCTTTATCCACACCTGTGGAAAAGATTTGGGGCAGGTTTTTGGCTCAGGCGTGAGATAAAGTCGGAAATTACAAGAATGTGGTTACACAGCTGTGGATGGACGTTATTCACCGGATGTGAATTACCACATCGACAAAGTTGCACACCTCCACGCGCGGTGAACCTAGTCACCTCGGAGCCCCTGTCATTGACCCCACGTCGGGTTTTACCTAGTCTTTTCTAGTTAAGTGACTATCGGAACCAACCTTTTGCCCGATAGCTTTGAAGACCGAGTGGAGATCATCATGGTGAAGCGGACTTTCCAGCCCAATAACCGCAAGCGCGCGAAGGTGCATGGCTTCCGCAAGCGCATGGCTACCCGCGCTGGCCGCGCAATCCTTTCCGGCCGTCGTCGCAAGGGCCGCGCGAAGCTCTCTGCCTAAGACGCTGAGGGCTCGTGCTTCCGGCGCACAATCGTATGCGTACGTCCGGAGACTTTCGGGCCACGATCAGAGGTGGAGTTCGAGGTAGATCGTCGAGCCTCATGCTTCACGTCTGTTCGCCGGACGACGCAGACCCAGCCGACCAGGTTTCTGCCCTGGTCGGCTTCGTCGTGCCTAAAACAGTCGGCAATGCTGTTGTCCGCAACCGGGTGCGCCGGCAGCTGCGGCACCTGATGCGGGAGAGAGTCCAGCATCTTCGCCCAGGCGAAAGCGTTGTTGTGCGCGTTTTTCCCGCTGCACGCGGGAAAGAGTGGTCGGAACTCGAGTCTGATCTCGACCGGGCATGGTCCAAGGCATTCAAGGACCGACCGTGACGGGCGCACGAATACTCAGTCGCGGTATCCGCTGGTATCAGAAACACGTGTCCCCGCGATTCCCTCCCCGATGTCGGTACTATCCGAGCTGTTCCCAGTATGCCCTCGAGGCCATGCATGTTCACGGCGGCGGCAAGGGTACACTGTTAGCCACTTGGCGAATTCTTCGCTGTAACCCGTGGTCGAAGGGCGGTGCGGACTACGTTCCTGAAAGAGGAGCGTGGCCGGGCAAGCCGTTGGGCCATGAGGAGCTTCTGCGAAAGTGGAAAGAAGGTCAAGAGAGTTCTGCCGCGTCCAACGATTTTAGTTCCGGCGAGGACACCGTGCCACACTCGGCACAGCAGAACACGAATTTTTCGAACGAGCCACAAGCGTGGCGTAACACCGAGACAAGGAAAAGCTGAGCCTTGGATACTATCCTCTTCCCCATCATGTGGGTCATCGCGTGGATCATGAACATTGTCCACACGGGACTGACGGCACTTGGATTGCCCGAGGGCTCGGGCTCTGCCTGGGTGTGGTCGATCGTTGGTCTGACCGTTGTTGTTCGTATTCTCATCCTTCCGCTGTTCAAGAAGCAGATCAACTCTTCTCGCGCGCAGCAGCTCATTCAGCCCGAGCTGAAGAAGCTTCAGAAGAAGTACAAGGGTAAGAAGGACACGTATTCTCAGCAGCGCATGCAGGCTGAGATGCAGGCGATCTATAAGGACGCAGGAACGTCGCCCTTCGCCGCGTGTATGCCTCTGCTGATCCAGACTCCGATCTTCCTTGCGCTTTTCAGGGTTCTCAACAACTTGGTCCCGATTGCGAACGGCGACCGCGGAGCTATCGGTCCGCTTGATCAGGCGATGGCTGAGCAGATCGAAGCATCTCAGGTGTTCGGTGCACCCCTTGCCGCATCGTTCAACAATCCCACGCTCGGTGGCGGGGATGATCTCACGGTTCGTATCGTCGCGATGATCCTTGTCGTCACGATGTCAGCCACGATGTTCTTCTCTCAGCGCATGATGATTTCGAAGAACATGCCTGAAGAGGCGAAGAGCTCCGACAATCCGATGTACCGCACGCAGCAGATGATGATCTGGATCTTCCCAGTCATCTTCCTGATTTCCGGTGTTGCCTTCCCCATCGGCGTTCTCATCTACTGGGTCGTCTCCAACATCTGGTCAGCAGGCCAGCAGATGTACATGATCACCAACGCTCCCGCACCCGGCTCCGATGCCTACAAGGCGAAGCAGAAGCGCGATCGCGAGAAGCGCCTGAAGAAGGGTCTTCCTGCGGAGGAGCCGAAGGATGTCATCGTCGAGGAGCCGAAGCGGCAGCGACAGCAGCCTGTCGGCAAGAACCGTGCGAAGAAGCGCGGCATCGATAAAGATGAGGCGAAGAAGGTCATTGCAGACGCGCCCGAGCCCGAGGTCTCAGATCAGCCGGCCGGCAAGAAGAAGAAAGATCGACCAGCCCCCGAGGTCGCGTCGACACCGGAGAGCCCGGAGGATCTCGTTGATGAAGCAGTGGAAGAAGTTGGCCATGAGCTTGCCGATGGCGTCGACAAAGGCGGACTGACCGCGGCCGAGCGTGCTGCCGTTCGGGCCGCACGCCGTGCCGAACAGCGCCGCATCCAGCGAGAAAAGCGTCAGGGAAAGTAGCCCTCCCACACCGTGAAGCGAGGATCGCTTCTCTTACGTAGAAAAGGACACGTATGTCTGAACTTAACGAACGTGAATCTCTCATCAAGCGTCTTGATGCGGAGGGCGATATCGCCGCAGATTACCTGGAGGAATTGCTCGATATTGCCGATCTCGATGGCGATATCGACATCACCGTGGAAGCAGACCGCGCAAGTCTCGCGATAGTCGCGGACGAAGGCGCGGATCCGCGGTTGAAGAAGCTCGTGGGGAAGAACGGTGAGGTGCTTGACGCACTCCAAGAATTGACCCGCCTTGCTGTTCAAACAGCAACCGGGGAACGTTCCCGGCTCATGCTCGACATCGACGGCTATCGTGCTCATCACCGGGAACGAGTGCTCGCGATCGCAAAGGAAGCAATCAAGGAAGTCCTCGCCTCGGGCGAAGAGAAGCACCTTGATCCGATGAATCCGTTCGAGCGGAAGGTCGTTCACGACGCGGTTGCCGAGGCCGGGCTCGCATCGGACTCCGAAGGTGTCGGCCCCGCCCGCCATGTCGTCATCGGCCTGGCGATCGACGACGAGGGCTCCGACGCCGACGAGAACGACGAGTAGGCTCCTTGAGGAACGACGACACTCCATCCAACGGCGAAGAGCTCTTCGGAGACTCATGGTCGAAGCTTGACCGCTATGCGCAGATGCTGTGGGACCACGGTGAAGAGCGTGGATTGATCGGCCCCCGGGAACTTCCGCGACTGTGGTCAAGGCACATCCTTAACTCGATGGCGATCAACGACTTCGTTCCAGAACGTTCGATTGCCATCGATATCGGATCGGGAAGTGGTTTGCCCGGGATTGTTCTCGCCACGACTCGTCCCGACGTCCACGTTCATCTCGTCGAGACGATGGAGCGTCGCGTGGTGTGGCTCGAGGAAGTCTCGGCAGCGCTCGGCCTGACTAACGTGACCATTCACCGGAAACGGATTCAGGATCTGCACGGCGAATTCCAGGTTCAGGTTGTCACAGCTCGCGCGGTAGCAGCCCTGAAAAAATTGGTTCCGATGTCCATGCCGGTGCTGAAGAGCGGCGGAATGCTCGTCGCTCTCAAAGGTGAACGTGCAGAGCTGGAGATCGAGGAAGCGAAGCCGGCATTCAAGAAGAACAAGATCTCGACCGTTGATCTGCACGTCGTCAGTGTCCCGGGAACCGACGAGGTCACAAGAGTTGTCGTCGCCAAGAAGAAGTAACATATAGTAGCCTAGTGATATAGTGAAGTTCTTAGAACGGTCCTATTCTCTACGATCATTTCCGAGGGGATCGCCATGTGCAGGCGGTCCCCGCAAAACAAGCGAGACGAATCAACAATCCATCGGCGGGGTCAGATCATAGTCGTTTCGCTTGCCGATCGACGCTTCCGAGTTCTCTCGATACGCCCCTCCCCTTCAGTGAATCGTCCTGATGCTCGGATTGCTGCTTCTAGAGCGATCGTCCGGTTCAAAGCACTATCCTGCGCCCAATGGCTATTCGCAGTCGAAGCAGAAGTGGTCGCGTCAGGATCCTGCAACTCATTGATGACCTGTAGTGCCGCTCTTACTCTCTCATGGCGGGTCGGCTGATGGGGATCATGCTCTCCAGAGCTCTATCTCCCCTGATCTGAGCCAGCCCAACTGGGTACCGGGAGAGCTGTCCACGTGGCGAGGAAGCTGGTTCTCATATCGTGCCTTCCAATCGATAGCGTGGCACGGTCGCGATATATAGACGTTTATCACGGTGTTTCACGTGAAACGTCGGGCAACCATAGCGTTCGTGACTACATACAATTCAGACTTTCTTTGCTGCCACTCCGGTACGACGTTTCACGTGAAACACGGTGCTGGTGGACCGGGACCGCATGGGCTCTTCAATATTCATAAGATATGTTTCACGTGAAACGATGCTGCGTCCTTCGGACTGGTCACGCGGGCTACGCGGGGACATCTCGCCGTCATGTTTCACGTGAAACTAATGCCAGAATGTCAATCCGTGGCCTTGTCGAGGTTCGATGAACTGACACATTGCGGAAACCTCTGGTGGCGCAGCGGGCGCGTTGTGGCACCGCTGTTCTTGTATCGGAAGATATGTTTCACGTGAAACACGCCCAATCGGGACGATATGCGCCGCGTGAGCCTGCACTCGAGTCAACCACCACATCGCGATGTTTCACGTGAAACATACGGAAGCTTGAGAACTCTTTGTTTCACGTGAAACGCCGACAGCACGTGACGCCGATCCTTCCTGAAGTGCGTAGAATGGTGAAGCGGACCCAATAGAGGAGAGTGCATGGCTGACCCACGCAAAAAACGAATGCGTGTTCCAGAGAGTGAACGAGAGAGCTTCTACGAGGCTATCGCGACACAGGGATCTCCGATCGCAGCGGAGCTAGCGCAAAGTGTCTCTGCTCGCGAGCGTCTCAATCGTGCCAAGTTCGAGAAGCCACAGGCTACAAGAATCATGGCCGTGACCAATCAAAAAGGTGGCGTCGGAAAGACGACAACAACCGTCAATATTGCTGCGGCTTTGGCGAAGCACGGCATGAACGTGCTGGTCATAGACTCGGACCCGCAGGGCAATGCCTCAACGGCTCTCGGGATTGAACACCACTCGGACGTCGCATCCATCTATGACATCCTTCTCGGAGGAATGTCGATAGCCGAAGTCACAGAACAGAGCAAAGAAGGTCCGTCCCTCCGCGTCGTTCCAGCGACGATTGAGCTAGCCGGCGCTGAGATCGAGCTGGTCAATGTCGACGATCGCGAACGCCGCTTGAAGGTAGCGCTCGATGAATACCTGTCGACGACAAGTGATCGGGGTGAAGAGCGCGTGGACTATGTTCTTATCGATTGTCCGCCCAGCCTCGGTCTTCTCACAATCAACGCGATGGTTGCAGCAACGGAGGTCTTCATTCCGATTCAGTGCGAGTATTATGCGCTTGAGGGGTTGAGTCAGCTTCTTAACAACATCAATCTCGTCAAAAACTCCATGAATGAAGTACTTGAGATTTCAACTATATTGCTGACGATGTTTGATCGTCGAACAAACCTGTCGAATGAGGTTGCTCTGGACGTCAGGGAGCATTTTCCCGATGCCACGCTCAATACCAAAATACCGCGGTCCGTCAGAATATCGGAGGCGCCGAGCTTCCAACAGACCGTTATCACCTATGATCCAGCGTCACCCGGTGCAATCGCCTACGAACAGGCATCGCTGGAGATCGCAAAACGAGGAGCTAAATAATGGCAGAACGTCGGCGGGGACTCGGCCAGGGGCTTTCGGTCCTCATCCCACCGCAGAGCTCTCCACAGACAAAGAAGACAAAGCGAGCAGAGCAGCCGATAGACGTCTTCTTCGGTGGCGCGGCTGCACCGGATACTCTGACAGATGACAGTCCTTCCAACGAATCACCGGACACGGCAGAGGCGACAGGGGATGGGCAAGACCTCGTACCGGTGCCGGGTGCGACCCTGAAGATCATCCCGATAGGGGACATCGTCGCGAACACGCGTCAGCCACGTACAGTCTTCAACGAGGACGATCTTGCTGAGCTTGCCGCCTCTATCGCTGAAGTCGGCCTCCTTCAGCCGATCGTCGTTCGTGAAGGCGATGACGGGCATGGATACGAGCTCATCATGGGCGAGCGGCGATGGCGGGCATCAGCGATGGCGGGTCTTGCGGAGATCCCGGCGATTGTGCGCGATACGGCGGACGACGATCTGCTTCGCGACGCTCTGCTCGAGAACCTCCACAGAGTAGAGCTCAACCCCCTCGAAGAGGCTTCTGCCTACCAGCAGCTTCTCGAAGATTTCGGGTGCACGCAAGAAGAGCTCTCCCGTCGGATCGCACGATCGCGCCCACAGATCTCCAACACGCTGCGGCTACTCAAGCTCCCACCCCTCGTCCAGAGGCGGCTGGCTGCCGGTGTTCTGTCGGCCGGCCATGCCAGAGCTCTGCTCGGACTGACCGACCCCGCGGCGATGGAGCGTCTCGCGCAGCGGATCGTTGCCGAAGGCCTCTCCGTGCGCGCTGTCGAAGAGATCGTGGCTCTGGGGGACGAACCCCGCGCCCGTGTGACACCGAGGTCGCAGCATCATCAGGCTGCCCCGCAGCTCCAACGGCTGTCGCAGGATCTCTCGGATCGCCTCGACACGAGAGTGAAGATCAAGCTCGGTGCACGCAAGGGCACGATGACCGTGGACTTCGGATCGATCGACGATCTCAACAGAATCCTCGACGTCCTGTCGATTCCGGTCGATAGAGTCTCTGACCAGTAATACCCTGACAGCCTAGAACGTCAGGGCGGCCTCGACGATCTGTGAATACAGATCGCTCGGGGCCATATCCTTCTCCTCTGCGTAGCGCGCCACGGCTTGAGGGAGCAGGGACGTCTGCGTCATACCGGGAGCAGAGTTCGCGTCGATAAACCAGGGCACACCATGGGAATCGACCATGAGATCGGACCGGGAAATATGGCGGAAATGAAGCTCCCGATGTGCGGTCACAGCGACGTCCATACACATCGCCAGCAGATCGTCAGATAAACGAGCCGGAACGAAATATTCAGAACGCCCAGCGTTGTATCGAGCATCGTAATCGTAGAGGCCGTTCGTGACGATCTCCACCGGCGGCAGGGCAAAGGGTTTACCCTGCTCTGTCTCGAGAACGGAGACGGCAACTTCGGATCCTGCGATGTACTGCTCAATAAGGACGCGGTCGCAGTAGGCGAAACTGTCGACCATGGCTCCAGGAAGATCCTTTGCTTCCTTCACGATGCTGACACCGAGAGCACTGCCTCCAGCGGCGGGCTTGATGACGACCGGGAAGCCATAACGCAATGCGACGAGATCGAGGATAGCGGTCGCGCCAACTTCCCTGAACAGCGACTGCGGCAGTGATGTCGAGCGTGGAACCGCGATGCCGGCACGAGAGAGCATGGTCCCGGCTACCGGCTTCTGAAAGCCGAGACGGCTCCCGTGGGCATTGGTCCCGACATAGGGGAGTCCGATGAGTTCGAGCAGATCCTGGAGGGAACCATCTTCGCCGGTCGAACCGTGAATGAGGGGCCACACGACATCCGGCTCGATCGCGTCCAGGCGCTGGAGAAGATTGGAATCCACATCGAGAACCTTGGCATGGTATCCGGCTTCTTGGAGGGCACCCGCGACACGCCTGCCCGAATGAATCGAGACATCACGTTCGTGATTGAGTCCGCCAGCCAGGATGGCAACAGTGCGTGGGGTGGTCATGATGTCTCCCGCTTCAGTGAGTCTCGGTGGATGGATGATCGACGGCGGAGCCATGCGTGAGGCGACGTTCAGCACCGAACATCGTCACGAGCTCCTTCTCCGCCTCGACAACAGTGCCGAGACGGCGCACGCCTTCACGAATGCTGTCGGGCGTCGGATAACAGTACGACAGGCGCATGTGATCGCGGCCCTGACCGTCAGAGAAGAATGCTGTCCCCGAAACATAGGCGACTCGATGTGTGACTGCGCGGGGCAGCATCGCGTGAGCATCGAGACCCTCCGGCAGCGTCACCCACGTGTAGAAGCCGCCATCGGGGACTGTCCACGAGCAGCTGGGCAGGTACTCCGACAGGGACTCGAGCATCGCATCGCGCCGTTCGCGGTACATGCTGCGATACTCCTTGACCTGCTGGAACCAGTCGTATGTCTTCAAGTATTCCGCGATGGATAGCTGACCCACCATGTTCGGGGAGAGGATGGCCGACTCCGCGGCCAGGACCATGCGCTGCGTGACGGCGTAGGGAGCCAATGCCCATCCCACCCGATATCCGGGCGCGAAGATCTTCGAGAAGGAACCGAGATACACGACGGCGTCGGGATCGTAGGTTTGGAGGGCTGGAAGCGGCTCGCTGTCGAAACCGAGGAGTCCGTACGGGTTGTCTTCCAGAATGATGACGCCGTGTCGGCGGCAGATCTCAACGATCTGTGGCCTGCGTTCAAGCGACAGCGTGACGCCAGCAGGATTATGGAAGTTGGGAACCGTGTAGAGGAATTTGACGTGCTTCCCGAGCGATTCCGCGCGTGTCAGAGTGTCCTCAAGAGCCTCTGGAATGAGGCCGTCATTGTCCATGGGGGAATGAATGACCTCAGCCTGATAGGCGCGGAAAACGCCGAGAGCGCCAACATAGGACGGTGCCTCGGCGACGACCACATCCCCGGGATTGATGAAGATCTCGGTCATGAGATCGAGAGCCTGCTGGGAGCCTGTCGTCACGATGATGTCATCGGGATGTGCGTGGATGCCGTCGTGGCGCATGACCTCGACGATCTGGGTGCGAATCTCCTCTTCGCCCTGCCCTCCGCCGTACTGGAGGAGTTTCGGTCCACGTTCCCTCATCAGCCGTGCCGTCATCTCGGCAAGGAAATCCAGAGGGAGGCCTTCGATGTTCGGCATGCCGCCAGCGAGAGATACAACCTCTGGACGGTTGGCGACGGCGAAAAGGCTGCGTACCTCGGATGCCCTCATTCCCAGCGATCGGTCGGCGTAGGAGGAGTACCAGGGATCGAGGCGGGTACCCGCCGAAGCACGTGCCGACTGTGGTGCGCTGCTATCGGTGGTGTGTGCCATGTGTACTCCTTCGCTGGGCCTCTACTAGTCTGCCACTGTCGGTAGGACGGGCGGGTCAACCTCGCCGAGAGCGCTGTCGACAAACGAACGCACTTCTGCCTTTGGTCGAGACCCAGTCAGACTACCCCTCAGGACACCGTCCGAGACAATGACCAAAGTCGGTAGACGCTCAACCCCGAACCTGTCTGCCAGGTCCGGGGTGAGGTCGACATCGACAATGGTGGAGGGAAGGTTCGCTTCCCTCATGACCTCCGAGAAGATCGGGGCTGCCTGTCGACAGGGGTCGCACCAGGGCGCTGTGAAGAACAGTGCCTCACAGCTCATCGAGGTAGGCTTCGGCGTCCAACGCCGCAGAACAACCCGTACCGGCGGCCGTGATGGCCTGACGGTAGCGATGGTCGACGACGTCTCCGCATGCGAACACACCGGGGATGGAGGTGGCTGTCGTGGGGGAATCGACGACGATGTAGCCGTTCGAATCCAGATCGATCTGGTCCTTGACGATTCCGGTGCGCGGATCGTGGCCGATGGCGATGAAGAGCCCGCCGACCGGCAGGTCACGCTGCTGCCCCGTCACGGTGTCGGTCAGCGTGACCGATTCGAGGCGGCCATCGCCGTTGATCTTCGTGACGGCGCTGTTCCATGCCATCTCGACCTTGTCGTGGGAGAGCAGCCTGTCGGCCATCACCTTCGAGGCCCGCAGCTCGCCGCGGCGATGGATGACAGTCACCTTGGAAGCGAACTTCGTGAGGAAGAGTGCCTCGGTGACGGCTGAATCTCCGCCGCCGACTACGGCGATCTCCTGGTTCTTGAAGAAGAAGCCATCACAGGTGGCGCACCACGACACACCCTTGCCGGAGTAGGTCGATTCTCCATCGAGGCCAAGCTTGCGGTACTCGCTGCCCAGGGCAAGAATCACCGCCTTCGCACGATACGTGTCGGTAGCAGTCTTGATCTCCTTGACATCGCCCTCGAGGTTCAGTTCGATTGCGTCGTCGAACTCGATAATCGCCCCGAACCTCTCGGCCTGCTCCCTCATGTTCTCCATGAGATCCGGGCCCTGGATGCCCTCGGGGAAACCGGGGAAGTTCTCAACCTCAGTCGTGGTCATGAGTGCACCACCGGCATCGAGAGCGCCAGCGAGGACGAGCGGAGCCAGCCCGGCGCGTGCGGTATAGATCGCAGCGGTATATCCGGCGGGTCCGGATCCGACGATGATGACGTCGCGAATATCTGACATTGGTTCCCCTTGCTTAACGAACGGTAATTTCAGAGATGTCGATCCGGTACAGACCATCGGAGTTCGCTGTCGGTAGATCTTCGAACCAGAGAATGATCGTTTGGCCGACAACGGGCTCCGATGCTGTCAGAAGCGTCTCTGCGGACATGGCGCCCTCGGCGATGATCTGCCCGGAGTTCGGTGCCGCATTCACGGTATCCCTCCATTGGACCAAGCCACCGTTGCCGTCAACGTTCAAGACGACCTCGGTGATTTCCGTTTCCTCAGCGAGCGTAATCTCCAGCCCGATACCGTCCTTCATCCAGAAGGCCGGATCCGAGTACCACCAGGACGACCATGACGTTGCGGGGTTGCCATCGAACACGTTGGAGACTGAGCCGGGATTGTCCTGGCTGTCGACCGTCGACGGATCGAGGTTGGCGGCTTGCGGGTTGAGAAGCGTGACCGACTGGATGGTCGGCTCGGGATAGTCGATGGCATCCTCTGTCGGCTCAGCAGACTCGTCGGGAGTTGTCTCCGTCCCGCCCGGAGTCTCCCCTTCCACGGACGTTGTCTCGTCTTCCAACGTCACGGGATCCGTGCCGCTCGTCAGGTAGTTCAGGGCAAGGGCGCCGATGACGATGACGAGCAGCGCGATGACGGCAAGCAGAATAGCGGATGCGTTCACTCGTCGGCTCGCCGGCTCACGGTCGTCTTCTCCGCCCTGCAAACCCGACCAGGGGGCGTCGGAAACGTCCGTGTCGAGAGGAAGCTCATCCGAACGCTTCGGCCACACGGCAGGAGGCGGCGTCGCATGCTCCGCGGTGCTCACGGGTTCCGGGCCGCCGAAGGGGTCCGTAATGGCATCGAAGGCCTGCGTGTGCTCGTCCGGGGGTTGATGCGGCAATGCTGTCGAGCTCGATGTGGCCCCACGGAGCCAGTGCCCGGATCATGTCGCTTGTCGTCCGGGGTCCGTCGCCTGCGCTCACCTGCGACAGCAGTGCGGCCACGTCTTCGTCCGTGCACTTCTCGGCCGCCCGGTGAAGGAACCCTGTCCGGTCGTCGAGAGGCGCGCTCTCCCCGAGAATGAGGGCCCCGAGGAGGACTGCGAGGTTCTCGACGTCCCTCCGGTCGAGCTCCCTGCCTTCCATCTCCGACGGCAGGTGGCCGTCGAAGGCGGCATCGATTCCGAGGCCGTCGACGAGAACGGATCCATTCTCGTCGATATGGACGAGCTCCTCGCGGAGGGTGAGATGGCGGACCCCGCGACGTGCCCCCGCATCGATTGCTCCGGCAGTCTCGCCGACGATAGCTCGCGCCTGGTCCTCTGGCACCGGCCCGTGCGCGATGTGGTCGGCCAGGGTTGCACCCGACGGGAGCTCTGTGACGATGACGGACGCGCCCGGCATGTCGAAGATCGAGAGGAGTTTGATGAGACGAACATCGTCGACGAGCACGCCGCGGCGTGCAGCATCGACGGTGGCGTCGTGCGTGGGACCATCGGCGGGGATGAAGATGAGCCGCACGTCGACGCCGAGAACCGTGTCGACGCCCTGCCACACGTCCCTGCCCTCCGTTGAGCCCATGGATGCCACAAGTTCGTAGCGGTCGCGCAGTCGCCGCCCGGATACCAGGTTCAAGGACACGATTACTCCGTTGGTCGGGATTGATTCATTGGTCTTCAGTGTAGTGCTTGCGGGTGCCGCCTGCCCTCGAAGGCGACGCAGAACGGCCGTCAGGGGCCTGACAAGGTATTCGAGCTCCGGTGAGCCGGCAATCCTCATGACGGCCAGATACACCACTGTCATCACGATGCTGACGACCGCAATGCGGACGATCCCATTAGCAGGGGAGAAGGGCTCCGACAGGGGTCCGAAGAAGCGGAGCGTGACGAATCCGGTGATGCCCGCCAGTGCGGCGGCGAGACCCAGTCGAAGAAACGACACGACAAGAACGCGGCCGTCTATACCGCCGAGCCGCGGCTTGAGGTGGAGGAGCGCGGCGAGACACGTCACCGTGTTGGTGATGGCCATGGACAGCCCCACCCCGGCCACAATCCATTGGGCGGGGAGGAGGACCGTCGACAGCGTGAGGACCGAGTGGAGGGCGAAGAACGGGATCTGGATGAGGAACAGGCCCTTCGCATCCTCGAGGGCGTAGTAGACACGCTGGAGGACTGTGAAAGAGCCGACCCCGACGAGGCCGAGCGACATCGTGAGCAGAACCCAGCTGATCGAGGAGACTTCCTGCCAGGACGAGCCTGGGCTGATGACACGGATAGCGGGGACGGCGAGGACGACGATGAGGGCGGTCGAGAGGAAGGTGAAGACGGCAACGATGCGGAGGGCACGCGACGTATCCTCCTGAACCCCCGCCATGTCACCCTCTCCTGCCTTATGCGCCATGCGGGTGAAGATCGCGGTGACGATAGAGACGACGACGAGAGAGGTCGGCAGCGAGTAGAGGCCGTAGGCGGTCGTGTATGCCGCATTGCCGGGGACACCGAGAGCATCCAGCGCATCCATGTCGGATGCTCGCTGAGATGCGACCGACGCTACGTTCGATATGAGGAGAGTGGGGATCATACCGACAGCCATGGCTGCGAGCACCCAAGAACCGGATTCCGCAACCGAGCGCAGCCCAGCATCGCGGAACTTGAAATCCGGGGAGAGGCGCACTCCCATGCGATAGAGCGGAATGAGGAGGATTGCCGCCTGCGCGACGATGCCAGCGGTGGCGCTGCCGCCGAGAACGGCGATGCGGGTGGCATCCCACACGGAGGAATCGAGAGCAGTCTCAGGACTGACCGCCCCGTACATGGCCAGCATGGCCAGCATCCCGCCGATCGCGACGACGTTGTTGAGAACGGGTGCCCACATGTAGGGACCGAAGTTCTCTTTCGCATTGAGGATCTGCCCGAGGAGCGTATACATGCCGTAGAAGAAGACCTGGGGTACGCACCAGTAGGCGAACGCGACAGCCAGCTGATACCACTCGCCGCTGAGCCCGGACGCGAAGAGGGACACGAGCAGCGGCGCGGCGAAGGTGAGAATCGCGGTGATCGCTCCGAGGACGAGGACGCCGAGGGTCACCATCTTGTTGATGTAGGCGGCCCCTCCGTCGTCATGGCGTTTCGAGGCTCGAACGATAGCCGGCACGAGGACGGCGTTGACGACACCGCCAGCGACAAGCATGTAGATGAGAGTCGGCAGCTTGTTCGCGATGTCGAATGCGTTGCCGGCAGGATAGTTGAGGCCGACAACAATTCCGAACAGCAGCGGAGAGCGGACGAGGCCGAGGGCGCGAGACGCGAGGGTTCCCGCAAACATGACTGCCGAGTTCCGTGCAATACCGCTGGCCACAGGCTAGTCCTCCAGTTCTTGAATATCGGTTTCGCTGAGCGGCTGCGTCCGTGTCCCGCGGCGTGCGGAGCGAATGACGCCGATGATCAGAACGAGGAGGACGAGGCCGGCGAGAATAGCGGTGCCAACGTTCTCCCAGTCCGCTCGCACCCGAATATCGATCTCTGCACCCGTGCCCAGCACACTGCCGTCGGGGCCGACGATGTCGACCTGGGTCCGCACGTTTCCCGACCCGACAGCCTTGACCGGGATCCCGATCGTGGTCGTCGTATTCGGCTGCAGGGTCGTGGTCACCACCTCGAACTGCAGGCGCCGATCCTCGCTGACGACATCGACCTCGACCTCGATGGGGAGAGGGAGCGTGGAGGTGATGTGCACGGGGAACTCGGATGCTTGGGAGATGAGGTTGATGGTCGAAGAGGACTGCACCTTCAGCGCGGACGTCAGGGATCCTGAAAGAGCCTGGACGGAGCCGACCCTGTTCGACAGTTCGCCCGGCCCCGCAGTCCACGACCACGACCCGGCGATCCGGTATGTCGTCGACGCAGCATCCTCGAACAGGAGAGGATGGGAGGTGAGATCGCCGATGGCGACGATCGCGTCACCGGCTGTCGTGAGCGAGTCGATGAGGGCGGGAGTGAGAGCACTCGTGTCAGACCGACCGGAACTGAGGTCCTCGCGGGCGAAAGGATCGAACGGAAGCTCCTCGATATCCGACAGTGTCACGCCGGCTAGCCACGATGTGTCGTCCAAGACATCAAGCATCGCGTTCACATCCGACACCGTCACCGCCAGGTCATCTCCCCTCGGAAGAGACAGGACAAGGGGACGGTGATCGTTGGGACGCTCCCGATAGTGCACGGCCGTGAGCGCCAGCAGTGTTTGACGCCGATCCAGTTCGGTCAGCTCCGACTCGCCTGCCAAGAGGGCGGAGAGCTCGTCGTCGACGAGAACCGCCTCCGTCCCCACATCATCCAGAAGAGCATGGGCAGACGGTGTCCAGTTCGGCTCCTCGACCGCGGGAACATCAGACCGGGGGACAACGAGAAGATTCGAGCCATGCGCGATCCCGAGCTCCGCGACCGACGCGGTGACGGAACCCGGCGTGTACAGAACATCAGACCGGGCAGGGATATTGCGTCCCGAGAGGACCTGGCGAGACTGCTCGGCCTGCGCGACGTGCGAGAGGAAGAACAGGTCCTCCCCCGTTCCTGCCCATGCGGAGAGATCAGCATCGAGAGCTGGAAGCATGATGAGCTCATGGCCGTCGCCGTCGGTGAACGCGGACAGGCTCTCCTGCGTGAGATCGACCGTGTCGAGAGCCGCGAAAGCAGAATCGAGAGCAAGGGTGATTCCCGGACTGGTCAGGTCGTCGATGTCTGCCGTGACGCGGCCGGCAGCATCCCGCACGGCAGAGGTCACAGGATCCGGCAGGACCTCGTCCGGGCCGAGATCACCCGCGGAGAGGGCCTCGATGGACTGACCGTACCGTTCGGACGTTGTGGGAACCTGCACGAGCTCGTCGTTCGCGATGGTGAGCGGCACGAGGGCCGTGAAGGACATGGGCTCCTGATCGAACGACGGCTCTGTTGTGAGGAATGTGCGATCGACAATCGTCGCCTCATCGAAGGAGAGGGCGGCCTGCACGCCGCGAGGACCCCACGACACGGACGTGTTGCCCCACGTGAGGACCTCGCGCGGGACGTCGATATCGATCGTTGTTCGGCCGGTGGGAAGATCGATGGACCGGCGGTCGAGGGTCAGCATCGAGCTTGTCACGGTGTCATCGGAGATCCACGAAGTCACCGATGATCGGTAGAGGGGCACTGTTGTCTGCGCGGTGAGATCAAGGGAGACAGCCTCCCGTGCAGGTCCGGGATTGGTGACGGTGACCTCGACGGAGAGCGGCTCGCCGGGCGTGTGGACAGGGTCGATGTCCGTGATCTCGATCTCGATCGCGTCCGAGGCAGACGCGGGGAGGGGTGCGAATCCGAGCAGGGCAGCCGCGCAGGCTGCGGCGGCAAGCCTTTTCACACCTGTCCCGTCAGCACGTCCCGAGCGAGCATGGCGATTCTCCGCTCATTCGGATAGGCGAGACGGGATGCGACCTGATCGAGTCGGATCCAGGCGACGTCTTCCGCCTCCTGATCCGGATCATTCTCGGTCGTCAGTTCTCCCGACAGCGCCTCGAGGAGGAAGTGGTGGACTACCTTGTGGACGCGCCGATCCGTGCCGGAGAACCAGTAGTCGATCGTTGCGAGATGGGTGAGGATCTGCCCGTGGATCCCCGTCTCCTCCGAGACTTCGCGAATCGCGGCTTCCTCCGCTGTCTCGTCTCCCTCGAGGTGACCTTTCGGCAGGCACCATTCGAGGCGTCCGCCTCGATTGCGGCGCGCGATGACGGCCACCCAGGCGATTCCATCGACAGGTTTGACGACGATGCCGCCCGCCGATGTCTCGTTCACGACGGGAAGGTAGGAGCGTCGGGCGCCGATTCGGGTCGCCGAAACAGCACGGCGCCACGGCTGTGGGCCGCGCGGTCGAGGAATCGGTCCCGGCATCGGCATACTCTTAACTGTAATAATGTTCGCGCAAGTCTATCCCAGCAGGGCCTCCCCGGCGTGGCCCGCCCTTAATTAAGGACGTGACTCCAGGTGTCCAGATCTCAGGAAACCGCACGCCGTCTCGGCGCCGCACAAGCGGCCCTTGAGGCGCTCCCACCAGCAGTTTTACGTGTGGCAGAGCGTTTCGCCAGGGAAGGGCACGAATTTGCGCTCGTCGGTGGTCCCGTGCGCGACGCCTGCTTGGGCATTCCCCCGCATGATATGGACTTCACAACGTCCGCGCGTCCGGATGAGACTCTCGCCATACTGACCGCGACCGGAGCCACGACCTGGGATATCGGCAAAGAGTTCGGCACGATCGGAGCCTCCTACCAGGGGATCACCGTCGAAGTGACGACATACCGGTCGGACGAGTACGACCCGGACTCCCGCAAACCCCAAGTGGCGTTCGGCGACACTCTCGAAGGCGACCTGACAAGGAGAGATTTCACGGTGAACGCGATGGCGGTGCGTCTGCCGTCGCTCGAGCTGGTCGATCCCTGCGGAGGCCTCGAGGATCTTGTCGATGGGATCCTGCGGACACCGATCGATCCGCACATCTCCTTCTCCGACGATCCGCTGAGGATCATGAGGGCGGCCCGGTTCACGGCGCAGCTCGGCTTCGATGTGGACGAAGGGACGATGTCGGCCATGGCGGAACTGGCAGACCGCCTCGATATCGTGTCAGCTGAACGTATTCGTGCGGAGCTGGAGAGGCTCATGACCGCGAAGGAACCCCGCCGGGGTATCGAGATCATGGAATACACGGACGTCGCGGAGAAGGTGCTGCCAGAAGTCGCCGCCCTCAAGTCGACTGTCGATGAACATGGCCGCCACAAGGACGTCTACGAGCACACTCTCACCGTCGTCGACCAGGCGATCGATCTGGAGACGGATGAGAATGGACCCGTTCCAGGGCCGGACTTCGTCCTCCGCTTCGCTGCTCTCATGCACGACGTGGGGAAGCCCGCCACCCGCCAGTTCGGTCCACGCGGAAAGGTCACGTTCCACCAGCACGATATCGTCGGCGCGAAGATGACGAGGAAGCGCATGAAGGAGCTTCGTTTCGACAAGCAGACCATCAAAGACGTGTCCCGCCTCGTCGAGCTCCATCAGCGTTTCCACGGATATGGGGAAGCGGTATGGACAGATTCGGCCGTGCGCCGCTACGTCAACGATGCTGGACCGCTGCTTGAGCGTCTCCACCGCCTCACGAGGGCAGATTCGACGACAAGGAACCATCGCAAGGCGATGAGGCTCCAGGCCGCATATGACGACCTGGAGCAGCGGATCGCGGAGCTGGAGGAGAAGGAAGAGCTTGCCGCAGTGCGCCCCGATCTCGACGGCGCTCAGATCATGGAGATCCTCGACATCAAGCCGGGCCCCGCCGTCGGCCGTGCCCGAGCGTTCCTTCTCGAGCTGCGCCTGGAGAACGGGCCCCTCGATCCGGCAGAGGCAGAACGGCTCCTGCGTGCTTGGGCGGAGGAGAACCTGTAATGGCGGTGCGTGCCGACCTGAAGGACCTTCTCGTCCACGACGGGTTTCGTCGGCTCTTCCGTGTGCGCCTCATCTCCCAATGCGGCGACGGCATGTTCCAGGTCGGTCTCGCAACTCTCTACTTCTTCAATCCTGCCGCGATGACAACGGCGGGCGGCGTGGCGGCCGCCTTCACCATCCTGCTTCTGCCCTTCACCATCGTCGGCCCCTTCGTGGGCCCCCTGCTGGACCGCTGGAGCCGCCAGTCGGTCCTGCTGTGGGGAAACACCATCCGCGCTTTTCTCTGCCTCGCGCTCGCGGCGCTCATGTATGCAGGCGCCGGTTTCCTCATCGTCTCCGTCCTGGCGCTCGTCACCCTCGGTGTCAACAGATTCCTCCTGTCGGCCCTGTCGGCGGGGCTGCCGCATGTTGTCCCGCGTCGGCAGCTCGTCATGGCGAATTCGCTCGTTCCCACCCTTGGTGCGGTTGCGACAGTCGTGGGAGCCGTGATCGGCTTCGTCATCAACCGTGTCATCCCGGTGGGTCCTGGCCGGGATGCATCCTGTCTTGTGGTTGCCGCAATCCTCCTTGCGGGAGCCGTGTGGGCCGCGTCCCTCATCGGCCGCGGGGAACTCGGCCCCGACGGTCGTGTCGACCTGTCACTGACTGCCCAGCTGAAGCGAGTTCTCGCTGATCTCGGCATCGGCGCCGTCTACCTGGCGCGCCGCGGAACCCCCGGGTATGCCCTGATTGTCATGGCGTTCCACCGATTCCTGTACGGGGTGAACTTCATTGCCCTGCTCCTCATCTCCCGGAACCTGTTGACCGATCCTGCTGATGCTGATGCGGGATTGGCGATGTTTGCGCTGCTCTCCGGCATCTCCCTCGCCGGCAACGGCTCCGCCATTGTCCTGACACCTCTTGCACATGAGCGAATGACGCCGCATCAGTGGATTGTTGTCTGCCTCGGACTGTCGACACTCTCCCAACTGCTGCTGATGGCGACGCCGAGCCTGCCCTGGATCGGTGTGGCGGCTGTCCTCATGGGGCTCGGTGTGCAGGGCGCGAAGATCGCGGTCGACACGATCGTCCAACGCGATGTCGACGACGCCTACCGGGGCCGTGCCTTCGCCCTCTACGACATGATGTACAACGCCGCGTTCGTCGGGGCGGCAGCCTTGGCGGCCGCGATGCTGCCGGATACGGGTTGGTCAAGGCCGGGCTTCGGGGCGCTCGTGTTCTGCTATCTTCTCCTCGCATACTGGTACGGGAGGAAGGCGGGGGCGCTTCGCGGTGAACCGCGTCCCGTCGATCGTCGCTAGCTGTCCGACTTTCCCTCAAACAGGGGAGTGCTGGGCGGTGGGGAATGTACTCTCAGTGGTGACGAAAGGCTGGCTGGTGTGAAAAAGGATGATGCCGCGCATACTGCGCCTCAGGAACCCGTCCTCGAACGGGATGATCCGGCGGACGACATGATGGTTGCGAACCGTGCCCGGCAGGAGGTGATCCCCACCGGTGTGTGGATTCTCCTCGCGGGAGCCCTGGCCGCCATCGGCCTGTGGGGGCTGAGCCGGTTCGCGTCCTTCTTGGCGCCAGCATTCCTCGCCCTCACTCTCGTCCTCACGATCCGTCCCATCCACCGCTGGATGGTGCGCAAGGGCGTACCGAAATGGATATCGGCGATCGCGTCGATCCTCGTCCTCATCCTCACGATGTCCTCCGTGATCGGTCTCACCGTTCTCGCCTTCCTCCCCCTGCCGCAGGTCATCGCCTCCTATCAGGGCAGCTTCGCACGAACCATCAACAACGTCTCGGACTTCTTCGAGCAGAGCGAGTTCCTGCAGTGGCAGGGCTACGACCCGTCGAGCATCAACGATCTGTTGAACCAGCTCGATCTCAACACGATCATGACGACGGCACGCACGCTGATCGACCAGGTGTCGGGAATCGGCGGGCTCGTGCTCGTCGTCGCGCTCTCGATCTTCTTCATCGTCGTCGACACGCTGTCGATGGAGTACCGTTCCCTTCTCGTGGAACGAGCCCACCCCCACCTCCACGAAGCACTGTCCGGATTCGAGGGGCGTGTCCGCCAATACTGGCTCGTCTCCACGATCTTCGGCGCGATCGTCGCTGTACTCGACTGGATTGCGCTCCAGGCGCTGGGGATTCCGCTCGCGCTCGCGTGGGCTCTCGTCTCCTTCATCACCAACTACATTCCGAACATCGGCTTCGTCCTCGGTGTCATCCCGCCAGCACTTTTCGGCCTCCTCGAAGGCGGCTGGCAGCTGATGCTGTGGGTTGTCGTCGCATACTCCCTCATCAACTTCATCATGCAGTCCCTCATCCAGCCGAAGTTCACGGCCGATGCTGTGGGCCTGTCGGTGACCGTGACGTTCCTGTCCCTCATGGTGTGGGGCGTGGTCGTGGGACCGCTCGGTGCGCTCCTCGCGGTGCCGCTGACGCTCTTCTTCAAGGCGATCCTCATCGACTCCTCACAGTCGACGAGATGGGTGGATGCTTTCCTCATCTCCGAGGGCGAATCGAAACGCAGGCTGGAGTCGGGAACCTATGACGTTTCCTATGAATCTCCAGACATGTGGGGAGGTATTCCCACAGCTGTCGCCCGAGCAACTCGAGGCCTGCGACGGACGGGTCCCGCCGAGGCAGGAAAGGTGAAGCCGCGTCGCAAGTTGCGCAAACATTCGATTCGTAGGGAATAATCGGCCACATGGCAGGAAACCGAACCGGCTCCGTGGAGCAGGGCACAGCACGACGGGGCACCACGGCGCCCCGCAGGACGCCGCTATGGAACTACCCGCGTCGAGGAAAGGGTCCGATCCGCCGCTGGCTGCCCTCGTGGCGCTTCATCTTCGGCTCGTTCCTTCTCGTCATCGCCACCGGTGTGGGCGCCTTCGCCTACCTTTACCTGACGACTGAGGTGCCCGAGCCGGATGACTTCGCTCTCGCCCAGTCGACCGACGTGTTCTATTCGGACGGCGAGACCAAGATCGGGACCTATGCGGAGGTCCGGCGCACGTCCGTCACGCTCGATTCCCTGCCGGACTCCGTGCCCCATGCTGTTGTCTCGTCCGAGGATCAGCGATTCTACGAGAACTCCGGCGTCGACCTGCGCGGTACGGCGCGGGCCGCCCTGAACAACCTGAGGGGCTTGCCCCGCCAGGGTGGATCGACACTCACCCAGCAGTATGTCGAGCGCTACTATATGGGCACGACCACGTCGATCCCGGGCAAGATCCGCGAAGCCGTGCTGGCTCTCAAGATCGACCAGGAGCAGTCGAAGGACGAAATCCTCGAGAACTATCTCAACACGATCTATTTCGGCCGAGGCGCGTACGGTATCGAGGAGGCCGCGCAATCGTATTTCGGTGTGAGCGCGGCAGACCTGACGCTCGACCAGACGGCGCTGCTTGTCGGTGTCATCCCCTCACCATCTCGGTGGGATCCTGCCGTCGACCCGGACACGGCTGCGGTGCGATGGGAGAGGGTGCTGCGCCGCATGACGGAGGACGGCTGGATTACCGCTGACGAGGCGGCGGCGGCACGCTTCCCCGAGACGATCGAACCGGCCACCCAGAATCAGTATTCCGGGCCGAACGGCTATATCCTCCAGGAGGTCCGCAACGAGCTGGTGAACTCGGGGGCCTACACCGAGGACGAGTTGGACACGCTGGGTCTCGACATCGTGACGACCATCGATCAGGACATGCAGCAGTATGCTGTCGACGCGGTCGGCAACCTGCCGGAGGATCGCCCGGACAATAACTATGTCGGGCTGATCTCTGTCGATCCCGAGAACGGGGAGATCAGGGCGATGTATGGCGGTGAGGACTATCTTGTCCGAGCCCGCAACACGGCCACGCAGGATCGCGCGCAGGCAGGGTCGACCTTCAAGCCCTTCGGGTTGCTGGCCGGTATCGAGGACGGCATCAGCCTGAGGGAAACATTCGACTCGTCATCCCCCTACCAGGTGGGGGATCTCGAGTTCGAGAACTTCCAGCTCCGCGGCCTCGGAATGATCGATCTGTTGACGGCGACCGCCAACTCGGTCAACACGGTGTATATCCGTTTGAACGAAGAGGTGGGCCCCGCCGCGACGAAGGATGTTGCTGTGCGTGCCGGCCTACCAGAATCAACCCCTGGTCTTGACGATTCTCTGTCGAACGTCCTCGGCTCAGCGTCCCCCACGGCGAAGGAGATGGCGGGAGCATATGCGACGTTCGCGGCACAGGGTGTCCGCACGACGCCCCACATCGTGCGAGAGGTTCGCAACGTCAACGGAGACGTGACTTTCTCCGGTACGGCCGCCGGCGAGCGTGTCTTCGACTCGAACGATGTCGCGCAGCTGACCTACGCGCTCGAACAGGTTGTCGGACCCAACGGAACCGCATCCCAGATCTCCCAGCTGGGACGTCCCGTCGCGGGCAAGACCGGCACCTCATCGTTCCTTGTCTCGGCCTGGTTCGCCGGGTATGTTCCCCAGCTCGTCACGGTGGTGGACATGTACCAGATCGGGCCCAACGGCGAAGAGGAGCCGTTGACGCCCTTCGGTGGCGTGAACGCGATCCAGGGCGGCAGCTTCCCCTCCCAGATCTGGCTCGATTTCATGATGGAGGCGACGCGGGGTATGGAAGTGGAGAGCTTCCCGACCCCGGACATTGCCGAACCGGTGCGCACGCCCGCACCCCAGCCCACGGTCGAGCCGACGGAGGAGCCGACGACGGAGGAGCCGACGGAGGAACCCACAACCGAGGAGCCGACGGAGGAGCCGACGACGGAGGAGCCGACAGAGGAACCGACAACGGAGGAGCCGACAGTCGAGCCGACTCCGACTCCGACCCCGACACCATCGCCGACTCCGACTGATCCGCCGACAGGCGCAAACGACGGGGATGCTCTGCCCGTGCGTCCCGGTGCGGAACGGCACATTGTCCGATCGCGGCGCCCACTGCCATTCGACGGCTGAACGCGCTAAGGTAGTCGGGTGTCTTCAGGACACGTATACCCTCCTGCCACGGAGATACCGTGGCCGTTGAGACCAAAGGAGGTGGGTATGGATCAGCGTCAGTATGAACTGATGATCATCCTTGATCCGGAAGTTGACGAGCGCAACCTCGGACCCTCGTTGGAGAAGATGCTGAAAGTCGTCGTCGACGACGGCGGCTCTATCGACAACGTCGACACCTGGGGCAAGCGTCGCCTTGCTTACGAGATCCAGAAGAAGACCGAGGGCGTTTACGTCGTCGTCGACCTCAAGGCAACCAGTGCCACGGCACAGGAACTTGATCGTCAGCTGGGTCTGAACGAATCCATCATGCGCACGAAGCTGCTGCGCAAGAACGCTTAAGCAAGCTCTAAAGGACTGAATTATGGCAGGCGAACCGATCATCACCATCGTAGGCAACCTCACCTCCGATCCGGAGCTGCGCTACGTCAGCTCAGGTATCCCGGTGGCGAGCTTCACGGTGGCATCGACTCCCCGCACCATGAACAAGCAGACCCAGCAGTGGGAAGATGGCGAAGCCATGTTCGTGCGCTGCTCGGTGTGGCGTGAGTACGGCGAGAACGTCGCCAACTCGCTCACGAAGGGGACGCGGGTTGTCGTGACCGGCAGGCTCCAGGTTCGGTCCTACGAACATGAGGGCCAGAGGCGCACTTCTCTTGAGCTGCAGGTCGACGAGATCGGCCCCTCCCTCCGCTATGCGACCGCGCAGGTTCAGAAGACCCAGCGCTCCGGTGGCGGCGGTGGCGGAGGCTTCGGCGGGGGAGGCTTTGCCGGCGGTGGGAACCGCGGCGGAAATGTCTCCTTCGACGGTCCTTCAGGCGGCTCGCAGAACGACCCGTGGGCCGAAGGCCCGCAGGGTTCGAAGTTCGACGACGCGCCCCCGTTCTAACCAACTTTCTGCGCGCAAGCGCGTAATCGAGGAGATCAATCATGGCGAAGCCAAACCTTCGCAAGCCGAAGAAGAAGCTCGGCCCCGTCAAGGCGACGAAGGTCGACAACATTGACTACAAGGACACCGCAACTCTGCGCAAGTTCATCTCGGACCGCGGCAAGATCCGCGCACGCCGAGTGACCGGCGTGTCCGTCCAGCAGCAGCGTCTTATCGCCCGGGCCATCAAGAACGCCCGCGAGATGGCACTGCTTCCCTACACGAGCAACAGCCGCTAAGGAGGGTCACCATGGCAAAGCTTATTCTGACCCATGAGGTCGACCGTCTCGGCGAGCCCGGCGATGTCGTCGAGGTCAAGGACGGTTACGCACGTAACTTCCTGCTGCCCCGCGGCTACGCGACCCGCTGGACCAAGGGTGCACAGAAGCAGATCGACCAGATGGAAGCAGCGCGCCGCAAGCGCGTCATCGCCTCGGTCGAGGAGGCACAGGGCCTGCGCGACAAGCTTGAGGGCGCTACCCTGACCATCGCGGTCCGCACCGGCGCTTCCGGCCGCCTGTTCGGTGCCGTCACGGCCGCCGATATTGCCGAGGCAGCCCAGGAGAAGACGGGCGCAACCATCGACCGTCGCAAGGTCATGGTCGCTAACCCGATCAAGAACCTCGGCTCCTACCGCGTGGAGATCCGTCTCCACGCAGATGTCACGGCAACGACCACGGTCGACGTCGTCTCCGAGTAGTAGCTCACGAAGCGCCCGCCCTCGTGGCGGGCGCTTCTGCATGCTCAGGTAGCCTTGTTTTATGGAATCCTCCGAATGGCTCACCGTCCTCGACCTTGCCCTGTCGTGCAATACTGCCCCGAGAACTGTCGTGCAGCATCTCGACAGGCTCGGCCTCATCGGGGCCGGTTCAGGTCCGTCCGATCTTGCCCTGCGCCATGATCTGGCGATCGAGGCGGACGACCATGCGTTCGGCGGCGGCATGTGGCACCCCGACGTCTATGTTCTCCTGGCGGCGACGGGCCTCGAACGGATGACCGTGACCCCGCGCTTCAGCCCCGACACTCTGTTCGATGACACTGGTGAGTCTGCGCCTCTCACGGCGATCGAACGCGCGCAGGCTCGTGCGCGCACCGCCCCTCAGGAGATCGCGCAGGATGTTCCCGCGATCGAGGCGCCGACGACGGCCTACGTCAACGGTGCTGACCAGTATGGTTTCGACCAGGTCATTGCGACCGATGGTGCCTGCTCAGGTAATCCTGGTCCTGGGGGATGGGCGTGGGTGGATGAGCTGACGGGTCAGAGCGGCTCAGGCGGCGCCAAGCGGACGACGAACAACATCATGGAGCTCACGGCAATGCTCGAGGCGATACGATATGCCGATCCGGACAGGAGCCTCCTTCTTCGCGCGGACTCCCAGTACGTCATCAACGTGGTCACGAAGTGGGCCCCGGGGTGGCGGCGTAAGGGCTGGAAGAAGGCGGACGGTAAGCCGGTCGCCAATCGAGAACTCGTCGAGGAGCTCCTCGACGCCTACGAGAGCCGCAGTGCCACGACCCGCATCGACTGGGTGCGCGGACATGACGGCGATGCTGGAAACGAAGAGGCGGACCGTCTCGCTGTCATCGAACGCGACCGGAACAGCTAGCCCTGCCAGCCGAACAGCTCTCGTGCTTCCGCTTCCGCCGCCGCCATCCGTTCCCTGAGCGTATCGCGCGCCGTGTCGAGAATCTTGGCGATGTCCGACGGGGTGGAGGGCCCCTCGAGGGAGTACATGCCAGCAATGATGAAATAGGGTGCTTGGCGCAGGCGCAGACGATCAGCGTCTGCTTCATCCACCCTGACTGGTTCAGCCCAGCGGCCCTCCGCCAGGCCGGAACGAAGGGCGTCAGGGTCGAGGCCCGCGCTTGCGCCGAGCGCGAGGAGATTGTCAAGATTGGTCAGGTCGATGCCGTCACGGGATGCTTCGTGGAGTCGCACTGCCATGGCGAAGCCGCGCTCGGCGGCCTCCTCGGGAGTGGCGCCCTGCTCCTTCGCCGCATAGATCAGTTCTTGGGCGGACCGAGTCGAAGGGTGGTTCTCGGGGTCTCCCGCCTGGACGGGTTCCGGGGCGGGGGCGATGAAGGCGTGATGCTCGACGGCGACATTCCGGCCGGACACGGCGGAGACGAGGTTGAGGATCCCCTCGAGGCTGCGGGGGTCGGCTAGTTCAGACCACACGTGAACGACGACTCTTTCCATGATCCTCTTATATCACCTGCCGCACGCTTGACGTCACGGTGGTCCCGTCACGTAGCATCACACCATGTCCCGTTATAGAAACGTTATAAAAATTGGGGGTGGGGTACTCCTACTCGGCCTGGCGAGCGGCCTCTCTGTCGCTCCCGACGACACGGTGGGTGCCGCTGCCAAGGTGGGAGAGAGCCTTGGCGGCATCGATCGGAGCGACCAGCCCGCGGCCGGGGTTTTCACGCCCGCCACGATCGAGCGAGCCGGGCCGGAGGCAGAGAGGACTGTACGCGTAGCGATCGTGACCGAACGAGAGCTCCTTGTCGACACGGACGCCTTCGCGGAACTCGTCTTCGATACGGCGAACGATGAGCGGGGCTGGGGAGGGGATGGCTCCGTGAGCTTCGACCTTGTTATCGAGGAGGCGGATCTGACGATCAGACTGGCCACTCCCGGCACTGTGGACGAGCTGTGTGCCCCGCTCCCCACGAATGGGTACACGTCATGCCGGATCGACGACGAGATCATCCTCAATGTCGATCGTTGGTCGAGCGCAACTCCAGATTTTCTTGATGCGGGGGGAACTGTTGAGGACTATCGCACCTATCTCGTCAACCACGAGACGGGGCACTACCTCGGGTATGGTCATGAGACATCCTGCCGAGCAGATGGTCGAGCACCTGTCATGATGCAGCAGACACTCGATCTGGGCGGGTGCGAACCGAACGGATGGCCGAGGATCCCCTAGGCTTGGTGGCATGATGCCTCCCGTAGCGAAGAAGATTCCCACAACACGCAGCTTCCACGGCGATACTGTCGTCGACCCATACGAGTGGATGAGGGACAAGACAGACCCTGAGGTTCTCGACTACCTCCACGCACAGAATGCCTACACCGATGAGGTGATGGCTCCGACCGAGCAGCTGCGCAAAGACATCGTCCGTGAAATCAAGTCGCGGACGAAAGAGACGGACAGCTCCGTACCGTTCTTCGACAGGGGATGGTGGTATTTCGCCCGAACCTATGAGGGCAAGGCCTACGCCTCCTTCCATCGCACGAAGAGCGATGAGCGGCCCGACCCGTCCGTCGTGACCGACGGCGAGCAGCTGCTGTTCGACCAGAACGTTCTCGCCGAGGGGCGAGAGTTCTTCAGCACCGCAGGTTTCGAGGTATCCCCGGATGGTCGATTCGTGGCCCTCGGCATCGACGTCTCGGGCGATGAGCGGTTCACGATCCGAGTGACGAACATCGAAACCGGCGACGTCGTCGACGAGGCCGTGACGGGCGCTGGCTACGGCATGGAATGGTCGACGGATTCCCGCCATCTCTTCTATGGAATGGTCGATGACGCCTGGCGATCCCACCAGGTGTGGGTCCACGCCCTGGGCGGGGAGATGAGCGAGGACAGGCTGATCTACGAGGAGGAGGACGAGAAATACACCGTCCTTCCCTACACGTCGCGCGATGGGCAGTGGCTCCTGCTCCACTCCTCGTCGAGACTGACATCCGAGGTGCGGATCATGCCGGCCGCCGCAGACGGTGAGATGGTCGTCGTCTCCCCGCGCCGCGATGGACTCGACTACAGCGTCGAACCGGCTGGCGATCACCTCCTCATCGTCCATAACCTCAATCGAGCAGATTTCGAGGTCGCAACCGCCCACCTCGGGGCGAGCGAACCGGAATCCTGGCAGCCGCTCCTCGCCGCAGGCCCTGGCGAGAGGATCGAAGGAGTCAGTGCGTTCGCACGTTTCGCCGTCGTGTCGATGCGCTCGGGCGGGCTGCCGCAGCTTCGCATCATCCCCCGCGACCAGGGCTGGGGTGAGCCGTTCGTGCTCCCCAGCGCGGACCTGTCGACGATCGATCTCGCACACAACGACTATGACACGGAAACGATCGATTACACGCTGACCTCCCTCATCCAGCCAGCCTCCGTGTACAGCTACTCCGTACCGACAGGGCAGACGGTCCTCCTCAAGGAGAACGAAGTCCCGAACTATGACCGTTCGAGATACGTGACGCGCCGGGAATGGGCGACAGCAGCAGACGGCACGAGGATCCCGCTGACGCTCGCGTACAGGGCCGACATAGAACCGGATGGCACAAACCCGGGCCTGCTCTACGGCTACGGTTCGTACGAGATCTCTGTCGATCCTTCCTTCGCGGTCTCCATCATCTCCCTCCTCGACCGCGGCGTCGTCTTCGCCTTCGCACACATTCGCGGAGGGGGTGAGATGGGGAGGCAGTGGTATGACGAGGGCAAGATGCTCCAGAAGAAGAACACTTTCACAGACTTCATCGCCGCAGCCGACCACCTGCACGAATCCGGGTGGGTGGACCGGGGCCGTCTCGCGGCAGAGGGCGGCAGTGCGGGCGGCATGCTCATGGGAGCTGTCGCGAACATGGGAGGGGATCGCTTCCGTGCCATCTCAGCCGTGGTGCCGTTCGTGGATGCTCTCACAACCATCCTCGATCCTTCCCTGCCATTGACGGTCGGAGAATGGGAGGAGTGGGGGGATCCCTACCATGATCCCGAGGTCTACGAGTACATGAAGAGCTACTCCCCGTACGAGAATGTCGAGGCGAAAGAGTATCCGGCAATACTCGCCACGACCTCCCTCAACGACACGCGAGTCTTCTTCGTCGAACCCGCCAAGTGGATAGCCCGCCTTCAGGATGTGGCGACGAACGGTGAGGACCGGCCCCTTCTGCTGAAGACGGAGATGGTGGCGGGCCACGGCGGACGGTCGGGCCGCTACAACGCATGGGAGGACCAGGCTCTGCGGAGAGCCTTCGTGCTGTGGCAGTTGGGGGTTCGCCAGTAGCATCAGTGCTTGAATGCTGAGGGCAGGGTCGGGAAGAGTAGCGGTATGACAACACCGCTCAGCATCCTCGACCTTGCCCCCGCCTCTGTCGGGAAAACGAGAAAAGAGGCACTCGATGACTCCCTGAGGCTCGCGCAGGCGGCGGAACAGGCCGGCTTCCACAGGTTCTGGATGGCGGAGCACCACGGATCGTCGACCTTCATGTCGTCAGCCACCGCTCTCCTTCTCGGGCGGGCAGCCGAGCATACATCGACGATTCGGGTAGGCTCCGGCGGGGTCATGCTTCCCAACCATTCGCCGCTCATGGTTGCCGAATACTATGGAACTCTTGCCACGCTCTACCCCGACAGGGTTGATCTGGGGCTCGGACGCGCCCCCGGGACAGATCCGGTCACGGCCGCGGAACTCCGTCGCGGAGGCTCCGACCTCAACGATGTCGCGGCAGACGTGCTCAAACTGCAGCGGTTCTTCGGCGACATCGAACAGGGGGACGGCGTGTCTGGTGCGCAAGCCTCCGTTCTCGGACTGTCCGTGAACCCCCAGCACCTCCATCGCACCGTCCGTGCGATCCCCGGCGAAGGCACGCACGTGCCCCTCTGGATGCTGGGATCGTCAACGGGAGGCGCCCAGGTCGCCGCCGAGCTGGGGTTGCCGTTCTCGTTCGCCTCGCATTTCGCACCGACCCACATGTCAGCCGCCCTCAGCGTCTACCGGAACCGGTTCCGGACTGATGCGGAGACGGCGCAGGTGTCTCAACCGACGGTGATGGCCGGGGTGAACGTCATGGTGGCGGATACCGAGGAGGAAGCCCTCTATCTCGCAACCACCCACAGGGCATTGCAGAACCAGCTTCGTTTCGGAGCGGCCGGTCCCCTCCAGCCGCCGGCGGAGGAGAAGGTTGAACCATTGCCGCGAAACGATCCGAGACTCATCGTAGGTACTCCCGGTTCAGTCGCTGAGCAGATCGGCCGCTTCGTGGACATGCACGCACTCGATGAAGTGATCCTCACCTGCTACGCCTACGATCCCGCCGCGCGCGAAGAATCCCTTGTCAGCCTGGCACGCGAATGGGACAGGCAGGGGCTCTAGGCTCCATTTCACCGGCTAAGCCGCATCGCGCACCCACCGGCGGCTGTGGTGCGAAGGATGCCCCACGGCTACGCAGAGACGATCTGCGTACGCCGGTCGATGAGGGGGAGCGGTTGGTGAACCGGGGAAGCCCCCGCACGCCGGGAGTAGCGCCGCGGAGGGCTTCTAGCGCTCCTCGTAGAGGCTGAGGATTGCGTCCGCCCACGTGCCGAAGTGTTGGCGGATCGAAGCGCCCGAGGGGAAGGCCTTGTCCTGGTCGGCCAACCACTGCTGATAGCCGGAATAGGACGGGTTCTTCCGCTGGGCGGTCATCGACTCATGGTAGAGACGGATGGCGGAGCGATAATCCTCATCCGAATACCTCAATCCACCCCGACGGCGCCCGCTGCCGCTCGTGAGGCCGATCGACGTCATCGCGTTGTTCCAGTAGCCATCGAAACGTTTCATGATCGTCTGTGAAGTAGGCGGCCACGTCTGCCGTCCTCGTCCGCCGGCCAGATTCAAGTCGTGAAGAATCTCTGCTCTGATCGCATCGTACCGTTGGGATGTGATCCGACCGTGGGGGTTCTCGGCAACGAAGGCCTTCCCTGCAGCGATCAGCTCGGCAAAGGCCGCCACCTGTTCCTCGTGCAGGTCACGAGTCAGATCCGACATGTCGAGGTCGAGTCCGCTCGCATCGCTCGGCTCGAGCTCATTGTCGATGGCGATGACGGTGTAGAGAGCGGCGTAGAGAGCATCGAGGCCGAACTGGCGGCGACGACGATCGGGGCGGTCGCCTCCGCGCAGGAGGGCGATGAGGGCGAGTGTCGTGTCTGCTGCGAGACTCGCAGCCTTGTCCAGTTCCATGTGGAAGTCCTGATCTGCGGCAGGCCCGCACAGATCGGAGACCGCGCGAACAGCGGCGAAACCTGTCCCGTACGCGTGGCAGATCTGGGCTGCCGCAGTGGATTCCATGTCAGTCGACAGAGCGTCCGGGAACGCGTCACGGACGGCACTGACATTCTTCGCCGTGATGAAGCTGTCCGAGGAGAGCATGAGGCCCGGTCGAATGTTCTTGCCATCGACGAGGTCGAGTGCCTGGAGAACTCTGTCAGACCCCGTGAATGTGACAGGCTGTCCAGGGACCTGGCCGAGCTCGTACCCGAACGCCGTCGCATCTGCCATCCCATACCGGTATTCGCTGCCGACGATGATGTCGCCGACGTTGACAGAGGTGTGGAGGCCTCCCGCTGTCCCGGAGATGAAGACGTCCCGAGTCGAGACCTGTCCGAGCGCCCATGTCAGTGCGCTTGCGGCAGCGGTCTGGCCGATACCGGTCTGGACGAGGAGGATCCGGGGAGAGGCGAGTTCGAGGAACCAGGCCTTGAACGAGGAGGGCGTCGTGAGTTCCCCGACGCGTTGGGTGAGGCGGGCCTTGTCGAGGAAGGGCTTGGCCTCTTCCGGCATGGCGGTGAGAACGATGGCGGCAGCTGTACGCATGGCTAGGCCTTCATGACCTGGGCCCAGGAGTGGCGCTGATCAAGCATCGCCCGGGCAGCCTGCTTCGCGCCGTCGAGGCTGTGGTTCGCTCCCCACCCGCACTGCACCTCGTTGGCTGCGGGAACTTCATCAGCGTCGATAAGATCCGCCAGAGTCTGAGCGACGAGACTGTGAATCTCATCGTCCGAATGTTCGCCTGCCATGAGCAGATAGAAGCCCGTCTGGCATCCCATCGGAGAGAAATCGATGACCGCATCCGAATGGTTCCGGGACAGCTCAGCGAACGTGTGCTCGATCGAATGAATGGTCGCCATATCGAGGTGGTCCACATTGGGCTGGCAGAAGCGGACATCATATTTTGTGAGAATGTCTCCGTGCGGCAGCTTCTTGACGTCGGCGACGCGAATGTAGGGTGCGTCGACGAACCGGTGATCCAGGTTGAAGGATTCAACGTTCATGGTTGGCATAGGGACTCCTCTGCGCTTTGTATCATCTCACTGTATCGCGATCCGAGCGTTTTTTGATGTCTTTAGCGCGACCCTTAACCTAGATTCGGGCCGGTTGGTCAACTAACGTAAAAGGATGTTACTAGCATTTTCTGTCGCACCTGCAACCTCCCAGGCCGAGGACGGGTCAGTCTCCGAAGCTGTCGCCGCCGCCGTCGCCATCGTCCGACAGTCCGGCCTCCCGCACGAAACCACCTCCATGTTCACCACCATCGAAGGTGAATGGGATGAGGTCATGGCAGTCGTCAAAGAGGCAACAGATGCCGTCCTGGCGGTCTCACCGCGAGCGTCTCTCGTCATGAAAGCAGACATTCGGCCAGGATATTCGGGCCAGCTGACCGCCAAGGTCGAACGGATCAACGAACGTCTATGATCCTCACGATCACAGGAGTCTGTTTCGTCGACAACGGCCGGCTCCTCACCGTCCGGAAGAAGAACACCCACAAGTTCATGCTTGTCGGCGGAAAACTCGAACCGGGAGAGACCGCCATCGAGGCCGCATCTCGTGAAGTCCTCGAAGAGGTGGGGCTGACGCGGTCCTCGGACCAGTTGACTCTGTTGGGGGCATATGACGAAATCGCCGCCAACGAGCCGGGTTGGCGTGTATCATCCACCATATTCGTTGCCGCACCGTTGACCGACGATGAGAAGTCAACACTCCACCCACGCGCAGAGATAGCCGAAATCACGTGGCTCGATCTCGCCGCTAACCCTCCGACAGACTTGGCACCACTCCTCGCCAAGCATGTCGTGCCAGCACTCCGGAACCGATTACCAATCGCCCCCGAAGGGTAGGACCCATGCATTCGTTCCCCGCCGCCATCGTCTCCGGCCAGCTCCGAGCAGACCAAGCCAACCGTCCGCTATCAGTCTTCGACATGTTCCGGATCGGCATCGGGCCGTCCTCGTCTCACACGGTCGGGCCGATGAAGGCAGGCCACGCCTTCGCCCGCCTGCTGTACGACGCGTGGCAGGGTCGGGACCTCGATCGAGTGACGATCGAGCTTTTCGGTTCTTTGGGGGCGACAGGGCGGGGGCACTGGACCGACCGGGCCGTCATCTTAGGCCTGGCAGGATATCGTCCCGAAAGTGTCGGCACGGAAGCGGTCGACGGGATCATGGACGAGGTTCGTACCACTGGGCACGTGACCGTCGCAGGATTCGGGACAGTGCCCTTCGACCTCGAGGAGGACATGCTCCTGACGCCGCGAATCCGGTTCCCCTACCACGTCAACGCGCTCACCATCACGGCATATGCGGGGGATGAGAGGCTTGCCCGAACCTATTACTCCATCGGCGGCGGCTTCATCATGGAAGACCTGTCCGAGGATCCCGCAGCGAACCCGGACGTGCGAGCAATGGCGACTAGCGAATCCCAAGCGGCACACTCGACTCGCGCTCCCTACCCCTTTTCGACGGCCGATGAGCTCCTCACCCTCTGCATCAGCGAAGGGAAGAGGATTTCCGACATCGTGTGGGCCAATGAGACCGCCGCGCGGGAACGCGGGGAGGTCCTCCAGTACATTTCAGACATTCAGGCTGCCATGACGGACTGCATCAAAGCAGGGACCGCCACAGAGGGCGTCCTGCCCGGGGGTCTTGGCGTTCGCAGGCGAGCCCCCAGTCTCTATCGGGAGCTGAGCGAGAGCACCAAGCGCGACTCGATGTACGGCATCGACTGGGTCAACCTGTGGGCGCTCGCGGTCAACGAGGAGAACGCATCGGGACACCGTGTCGTCACCGCACCGACAAACGGTGCTGCAGGGATCGTCCCAGCCGTGTACACGTACTATCGGCATCACGTCGAAGGGTCAGACGATGATGGTGCACGGCGTTTCTTCCTTGCCGCCACCGCAATTGGCGCCCTCATCAAGACGAATGCGTCGATAGCCGGCGCGGAGGTGGGATGTCAGGGCGAAGTGGGATCGGCGAGTGCGATGGCGGCGGCGGGTCTTGCGGAAGCGCTCGGCGGGACACCGGCACAGGTCGAGAATGCTGCCGAGATCGCCATGGAGCACAATCTGGGGCTCACGTGCGACCCGGTGGGTGGTCTCGTGCAGATCCCCTGCATCGAGCGGAACGCCATCGGCGCCGTCAAGGCCATCAACGCCGCCCGGCTCGCCCTCTGGGGCGACGGCCAGCACACGGTCTCCTTCGACGCCGTCATCGAGACCATGCGCCAGACGGGCGCAGACATGCATTCGAAATACAAGGAGACCTCTGCAGGTGGGCTGGCTGTCAACGTCGTCGAGTGCTGAGGGTGCTCAGAGGTGCGTGTGAGAGACAATGAACACGTGACGTGCATGATAAACAGGCGTGGTGTGGCGCGCTTAGCGATACGTTAACGTTATGACTTCTTCGGATTTCTTCCGTGGAGGGCTCGTCCATCACGCTCCCGTCCCGCGGAAGCTGAGCGATCGCGCGACCCTCGTGTGGGGAGTTCTGTGGACCGTGGTGTCCCTGGCCTTGATCGGCGTCTCCAGTTTCTTTGCCCGTATCGAATGGGATCCGCTGTGGATCGTCGTCACGTTTGTCGGCATTGCCCTGGTGGGAAGCCTGACCGCGGCTGTGTCCCGCCTCGACGCGACGCTGATCTTCGGAGCGGCGCCCGCAGTGATCGTTGTCATCTACACGAGCTCGGATTTCGCTACGACGCTTGCCGTCGGCGGTGCCGCGAACTTCGTGAGCCTCCTCGCTCGTCTCCGCCATGTCGGCGATGCTGCAGAGCAGACCGCCTACATCATGGGAAGCGCCATGCTCTCGATCGGCGTGCTGGAGCTCTTGACGTCGGCCTACGGCTGGCACGAAATCTATACCGTCTACTGCCTGCTCATCTATTTCCTGGCCCGCTTCACGATGTCGACGATCCGCATGTCGGTCGTGACCTCTCTGCGCCTGCGGGAGATCCTCGCCGGCATCATTCCCGTCCGCGCAGGCCTCCTCATTCTCGGCCTCATCTCCCTGTCTTTCCTTGCACGCAGCCTCCAGGATTTCATCGCGACCCGCAACCCTGCTCTGGGACTTCATTGGGCCGGTCCGATCGTCATCTTCGTCCTTGGTATGGTGTGTTATATCCTGGCCAGCGTTTGGACCCTTCACTCTCTCAACAGGCAACTCCAAGGACTCCATGCCGCAGCCATCGACCTTCCCTGGTCGCACGACAAGTCCGTCCCCGACCATGCCGTGGATTTCGTCCGGGCCGCACTTCCCCACTACGAGATCGAGTTCCGCCACGAGGCGGGCCGCAACATCAACGAAATCTCTGCCCCGATGTCGGACGGTCATTTGATCGCACGACGAGGCAGCAACCAGCCTCCGCTCTTCGCGGCGGATCACATCATTCTCGACTCGATAGCCCACATGGGTGCGACGATGTCGACCGTCCGACAGGACCACGATGACCTTTTCGAGAAGGCTCTCACGGATACGATGACACGGCTACCGAACTATCGCGCCTTCATGGAGGTGCTCGACAGGACCGCTCAGGGCGAGCAGGGCGGTTTCGCTGTGGCCTACATCGATATCGATGGTTTCAAGTACATCAATGACCATTACGGCCACCAGGCTGGAAACGTCATCCTGAAATCCCTCGGCGCTCGGTTTACCGATCACATTCGAGAGAACGAGTTCGTGGCGCGCGTGGGCGGTGACGAGTTCGTTCTCGTCATCACCGGCGTTCACGACGAACAGACCGCACATAGTCGGGTTGATGAGGTCCTCATGAGCGTTGTCGACCCGGTCCGCGTCGACGACGTGGAGATACCGATCGTCTTGTCCTACGGTCTGTCCTTCTCTTCGGGGGCAACGGATGATATTCAACATGTTGTAGAAGAAGCAGATGCTCTCATGTATGCGGGTCGGAGAGCTCGACGATCGGGAGCAGGTGGCGAAACGGCACACAACACAACCCGGCCGCGGGAGAACAGCGCGGCTGTTGCGCGGGCGATCTCAGCATCCAATCTCGTCTTCGCCTACCAGCCGATCGTCGATACGACCACCGGCACGATCGTCGCATTGGAGGCTCTCGTCCGGCCGGGCACCGATGCGATCGCCAGCCTCACGGCTGAGCAGATCATCGATGAGGCACGATGCGAGGGTCTGCTCACGGAGCTCAGCATCCACCTCGTCAAGACCTCGCTCGCTGACTTCAAGAGATTCCAGAGCGTCGTGCCGACTCTCACGAGCCTCCACGTCAACATCGATGTCGAGCAGCTCGTCGACCCCGATTTCGCCGATGCTCTCGCATCCGAGTGGGGTGGCAGCGGTATCGAACTCACGCTGGAACTGGGCGAGTCCTCGCTCGACCGCCACTCCCGAGAGATCATCTCCTGTCTCAATTGGGCCATGGGGGTCGACGGGCTCCACGTTGCGCTCGACGACTTCGGGCGGGACTCGTGCACCCTGCAGTCGATCGTGCACTATCCCTTCGATGTGCTGAAGATCGACCAGTCAATGGCGGATTGCATCCGCCAGCACAAGGCCCGGCTCGTCGTGGGCGCACTCGTCAACCTCGTGGGTTCGATGGATGCTCGCATGGTCTTCGAGGGAGTCGAGACTGATGAGGTCTACCAGATTCTTCGAGACCTGGGCGTCAGGTACATGCAGGGATATCGTTTCGGAAAGCCGCTTCTCGTCGAGGAATCCTTGCTCAGATTCGAAACCCACGGGCTTGCCGCCGTCGTCTGACCCCCGCAACCACTACTCCGCCAGGAGCACCTCAATCTCCTCCTGAGTGATGACGCGCCACGGTGAGGCTCCCGGATCCTCTTGACCCGCGGCAGGATTGTCTCCCACCGTCCACCACTGGGCCTCGTACGCGACGTCGTTGAACATCACCCTGTCGCCCCTCGTGTAGGTCGTGCCAATATCCCACAGCGGGTAATAGTCCGCGGGCAGCGTCAGGATCGGGACGGGCGTCTCCCCCGGCAGAACGGGCCCGATCAGGTGCCAGGGATTATCCGTCGCGTTCAAGGCAGGATCATCCGGCTGAATCGCCGTGTTCCACCATTCGGCAGAATAGACGTTCTTGCGCCAGACGACTCGCGTATTCGCAGGATAGGTGGCTGTCGCATTCCACACCGGGTACGGACTGGTCTCGGGGTCGTCGACGATATCCTCCGGGCGCACATTATCGGCAGGATCGTCTGTGGCACGGGATTCGCTCGGTGATCCGGTGAATCCGCCGCTGAGGATCTCAGCGAACGTCTCCTCACCCTGGTCGATGCTGCTGCACGAATCGGACATGACATTGATGGCGGCATAGGCGTCCGCACATGTGCGGTCACGGTTGGCCGACCACATGGACATGCGTCCAAGGCCGACAGAAGTGGCGAACTCGTGAAGCTCCCTCGCATCATCCAGGGAGAACACTTCGGCGGTGATGTTGTTCTGGCCGATCATCGGCGTGGCGCCAAGCCGCCGCCATGCAGTCTGAGAGCCGAGCGGCGTGCCGTGGTCGGCATAGATCGCCATGATCTGCCGATGTGTGGCCTCGAGCGATGAGATGACCACCTGGCCCAGATCGTCGGCAGCCTCCTGCGAGGCGTAGTTCATCGTCATCGCATTCACTCCCGCAATGGAGACACCAGCCTCGAGGAACTCCCGCACGATCTCCACGCCGTCCGTCGTGAGCCCGCTCGGTCCCACCGGGAGCGTGAGCCAAATGGGGAGGGGGTCTGTCTCGCCGTCCTGGATCTGGGCGATGGCGTCCACCCTCCGCTGGCGTGACTCAAGGTCAGTGAGAGCCTCCCCCTCGATGTCGAGATCGAGCGCGGCAGGATCATATCGATCGATGATGTCCCGGTACTGAGCGGCAAGACTGTCGGCGCTATCGCACGCCAGAGCAAGGTTCGAGTTCGCTTCGCCGCCGAGTGAAATGAGAATGTTTCCTCCGCTCTGGCGCAGGCGCGCGATACGCCGCTCCAGATCGAGGGCAACATTCGCCTCATCGAGGGAATAGTAGGTGCCCCAGCTCGCCTCGCACGTGTCGCGCTCTGCCGCAACGATGAAGCTGAGCACCGTGTTGAGCTCGTGATCCGCAGACGGCTGCTCGAAGGCGTAGGTTGGGGTTGCTGTGACATCGACATAGGCGGAGAACCACGGCTCGCTCCCGCTCGCCTGGCGCGAGTCCTGCCACGTGCGGAAGCCTGTCGTCCCGCCCATGGCAAGGGCGACCGTCACGCCGATGACGAACGTGAGGCGGACGAGGGATAGCCGGCGTCCAGGAAATCGCTGAGACATGTCGTAATCCTTAAACTGTCAGGGCAGACCCTAGCGGGGTTTGATCCTGCGGCGGAGGTCGTTCTTTCGGACCGTGTCCCGGCCGAGCCGGCGGTCACCATGATAGAGGATCGCTTCCCACGCGACGGGGCGGGCTGCGTCCTCGGCCCGACGCTGGGCAAGAGCCTCCCTGCGTGCCTTGCGGCTCTTGCGCCGGGACTGCTTCTCTGGCACATACAGCCAGTTGACCACGCCCAGCACCATGTCGGTGATCGCGGCCCGTACGCCGATATAGGCGAGGATCGCATAGAGGCACAGGGTCGCGTTGGTTGCGGCAAAGATGGCGTTTCCCCAGTTCTCTGCCTGATAGTCGCGCATGAAGGTGACGATGGAGAAGCCGACGATGACGAGCGGCACGAACACGTAGATACCCGGAGCCGCAGTGCGATTCTGGACTTTCGGCGTGCGAGCGAAAGGGATCTTCGTGTTCGTGAGAGCCTGCTGGATCGACTTGACGACACCGGCGATATTGACGGCCAGCAGAACAAGATTGAAGCCGTAGATGCGGAAGATGTCGGAGGGGCGATGACCGCTGTCACGCAGGTCGGAGGCCATGCAGAGGAAATAGGGCGCTGCCGCGAGGATCACCCACGGGCTGAGGAGGCGGCTGTCGTAGGGGAAGGCGAGGAGGAAGACCAGACCAGCACTCGCCCACGAAATCGATGCCATGTAGTTGACGCGCAGCCACACTTCACGCAGGAGGACGCGCTCGCGGCGGTAGCGGCGCTCCCGAAGCTGACGGGCGAACTTGGGCATGATGAGAAGACCGCCGTTCGCCCAGCGGCGACGCTGCACGATGAGGGAGCCGAAATCTGGGGGTGTCGCGCTGTAGCTCAAGCGCTCCGGATAGTTCTCGAGAGTCCACCCGTGGGTTCCGAGGTCGATGCTCGACTCGGTGTCTTCGATGACCGTGCGGTCCTGGACGTAGGTGAGAATCTCGAACCCGCCCACCGTTTGCCGCTCGACGATGTCTTCCAGGGCCGCTCGCCGGATAACGGCGTTGGCTCCCACCCAGAACGTCGCATTATAGTAGGTCATGCCCTGGTGCAGGATGTGCTGGATATCGGTTGTCGCCCCCGCCATGCGTTCAATGCGGCTGGGGGCGCCACGATAGGACGAGTAGGGGGTCTGTATGACGGCGATGCGCTCGTTGCCGGGCTCCTCGAGGACGTGGACGAGGCGAACGCAGTAATCCCTCAGCAGCATCGAGTCAGCATCGAGAGTCAGAATGTAGGTCGTCCACGGCACGTCGAGATCGCAGTCGCCCTCGGGCGCTGCGGGGACGAGAATATTGCCCGCAGCCGACGGTTCGACGTTCCATCGTTTCCCCATGAGCCCGATGTAGGCGTTGAGGTTCATCGCCTTGTTCGCTTCGTGCGACAGCGAATGGAACTGCTTCCGCTCAAAAGCCATGACCTCAGCGGAAAAGATCCACAGGAGACGGTTGTGGAGCTGGCGCAGCCGCTCCGGAGGGGGTGCAGTGTCCTGCGCCAACGCTCCATCCAAAGCGATCTTCGTCAGCCGCAGGTCCCCTGCAAGGCCGAGCAGGACACGATCAGCGAAGAACGCATCTGTATGGTCAACCATGGGATGGTTCTCAGCCTTGCGTTCGAGCCATTCTGCCGCGTAGCCGTAATCCTCGGAGACGTGGGCCAGGACTTCCCGGCTGACGTGCTGAGAGGACGCGAGCTCGTTGAGGATAAGATCGGATGACTCTTCGAAACGCTTGCGGGGAGCAGCCATCTCCTCCGCAATGGCGACGGGCAGGCTCCTCGTCGCAGCAAGCTGTTCAATGTCGGCCGGATCCGTCGGATTGGGCGGATCATCGATGAGGAGGACGACCCTCTTGCTCGGGAACTCCTGCAAGGCTGCGGACCACACCGTCTTGGCAACGACGTCAAGCTCCTCCTTATAGGAGGGGATGAGGACGGTGATCTCGTGCCCGGTTCCCTGGTCGAAGTGTTGATCGAGTGGGCCACGCGGAGTCCGCATGTGATCGCGGAAACGGTAGAGGGCTCCCTGGCGTGCCAAGAGATACATGGACGCGGAGAAGGTCAGGGCCGTGACGACGAAGACGTAGGAGACCGCCTCGAGGACGAAACGCAGCGACTCCGTGTCACCCTCGACGAACTCGCGCATGATGGTCGTGACGACATACATGAACCAGGCCACGATGGTGACGATGATAGCGAGACGGCCTGCGACGATCTTGCGCAGCGATGGCACCGGATGCTTGATCGACATCGGCGCGGTCGTCTTCTCCGCGCCCCACTGTCGACGATGTCCCGACGTGACTGCCATACCCTCTGCACCTCACTTCGGGTCAAATCAAGTAGATCTCGTGGTGGTGAGTCAACGATCAGTCTGAGTGCCGTGGGCATGGGAAAACCCTCTATCGCCAGCGTTGACGCCTCCACGCTACCAGGGGAAACCGCGCCAATCCGCGTGTTTAATGCATATCACGCACATCGCCCACTCGTCCGATTAGGGCACGTTGCGGTGCTGATACGGGTGCAGTGACCGTTTTGATGATGGTGGCTTCTGCTCCAGTCACGATGGTGCTCGAAGGTGATTTCGTGACATATGTGCCGCCCGTTAATTGTGAACTGCTCCCCGGATTGGAAACTGATTTCTCAGTCCGGGGAGCAGTTCAATGCAGGGGCGCGTCTGAGGTCAGCGCTGGTCGCGCGGAACCCACAACTTGTCGACCTCGCCCTGGTAGACCTGGCGGGGACGGTAGATGCGGGCCTTGGGGTCCTCGTGGACTTCCTTCCAGTTCGCAATCCAGCCTGGCATGCGGCCGATGGCGAACATGACGGTGAACATGTCGAGCGGGATGCCGATGGCGCGCAGGATGATGCCCGAGTAGAAGTCGACATTCGGGTAGAGCTTGCGCTCAACGAAATAGTCGTCCTGGAGGGCGACCTCTTCGAGCTTGAGGGCGACATCGAGGAGCGGATCCTCGATGTTCATCTTCTCCAGCATGTCGAAGGCGGCATCCTTGAGGATCGTCGCACGCGGGTCGAAGTTCTTGTAGACGCGGTGCCCGAAGCCCATGAGCTTGCGGCCCGACTCCTTGTCCTTGACCTCGTTCATGAAGACCGACGGGTCGACACCCTCGTCGTGGATCTTCTGGAGCATCTCGATGACGGCAACGTTCGCACCGCCGTGGAGGCGACCCCACAGGGCGGAGATGCCGGCGGAGGCGGAGGCGAACATGTTGGCCTTGGACGATGCAACCATGCGCACTGTCGATGTCGAGCAGTTCTGCTCGTGGTCCGCGTGGAGCACGAGGAACATGTTGAGGGCGCGGACGACTTCCGGGGTCGGCTCGTACTCGGAGTACGGGGTCGAGAACATCATGTGGAGGAAGTTCTCCACGTACTTGAGATCTTTTCGGGGATAGATGATCGGTTCGCCGATTGTCGTCTTGTGGGACGCGGCGGCGATCGTCCGAACCTTCGAGATCAGCGACGCGGCAGCATACACCAGGTCGTTCTCGTCCTCCGGGTGCATAACCTGCGGGTCATACGCGGTGAGCGAGTTGACCATGGCGGACAGAATCGCCATGGGCTGACCGTTCGAGCCATAGCCATCGAAGTGCTTGAGCATCGACTGGTGGAGCGGTGCATTCTCGCTCAGCAGGTCGGCGAAGTCATCGCGCTCCTGCTGGTTGCAGAGCTTGCCGAAGATCACCAGATAAGCTGCCTCGATGAAGCTTGAGTTCTGTGCGATCTGTTCAATCGGGTAGCCGCGGTAGCGGAGGATGCCCTTCTCGCCATCGATGAAGGTGACATCCGACTGGCATGAGCCTGTGTTGCTGTAGCCGTCGTCTAGGGTGATGTAGCCCGTGGTCGAGCGGAGCTTGCTGATGTCAATGCTCTTCTCTCCCATCGTGCCGGTAATGACAGGGAATTCGTATTCCTTGCCATCGAGAATGAGCTTTGCAGTTTCGCTCATGAACTCTCCTTATTTCTTTGGTCCCGCCCTACGAAGCGTAGGCGTGCAGGCGTGCGGTAGATCATGTTGATGGAATCTCCAGGTACAGACTATCAAGTGTGCCTCGGCTCACCCATTCCTCTGGGATAACGTTTTGCATACGTTATCGAAGCCGCGCGTGGCGGAGGCCCACCCTTGGTGGCCGGCGGGTGGAGTGGGGCGGGATATCGCTCGCCCGGTTTGCCGCGGGGCCAGGGAAGGTTCGAACACGCGGGTGTGCAACACGCCGAGATTCTCGCTCGGATCTCCCACCTGTATCCACAGCTGTGGATAACTTTGGGGAAATCTTTCCACACCGTGTGGACGCAGCATCGGACTGGTCGATGTTTCTGTCCGAGGCCCCTGCCATGATGATCCGACCCGGTGATGGTGAGCGGCGGTCTCGACCCTTGTCGGACTGTCGCTGGAGCCGTCCACAGGTTATCCACCGACCGTCCACACAATGGTCGTGAGCAAGACGTCAAAACACACCATCTAGTGGTTGTGCGAAAATGGAACACAAGGTGTAGTGTCGGAGTTCGATCATGATGGCGCCGCGGCTTTCGCGGCAGAAGAACAATGACAGATGTGGGAAGAAGGAGCGCTCGATGAGCATTACCGTTTACACGAAGCCGGCCTGCGTGCAGTGCAACGCCACGAAGCGGGCTCTCGACAAGGCAGGCCTCGAGTACGAGCTGATCGATCTGACAGAAGATGCCGAGGCGCTTGAGGCGGTCAAGGCGATGGGCTACCAGCAGGCACCCGTCGTCATGGCAGGCGGTGACCACTGGGCAGGGTTCCGCCCGGACAAGATCAAGGCTCTTGTCGCCGCGAGCATCGGCGCAGCGGCGTCAGCGTAGAGCAGCCCCGCGGCGGGCGGCATTCCCGCCCGCACGTTTGTGGCGAAGGGAATGGCACGATGGCGAAAGTTGTCTATTTCTCGTCTGCGACGAACAACACCGCACGATTTGTCGAGAAGCTGGGGATAGAAGCGGAGCGGATCCCGCTCCGTCGCAGCGATCCAGATCTCACCGTCGACGAGGAGTACGTCCTGATCGTTCCGACCTACGGGGGAGGGAACAATCGGGGAGCGGTCCCGAAGCAGGTCATCAGGTTCCTGAACGACGAGCATAATCGCAGCCTCATCCGAGGCGTTATCTCTGCAGGAAACACAAACTTTGGACAGGCATACTGCCTGGCGGGAGAAATAGTCTCCGCCAAATGCCGAGTCCCGCACATGTATAGGTTCGAACTCCTCGGCACGCAAGAAGACGTCGCCAAGGTCAAGCAAGGATTGGAAGAGTTTTGGGAACAACGCTCACAGATACGGGGCTAGAAACCCTCGACCCGCGGGTCGACTACCACTCGCTCAACGCACAGCTCAACCTCTACGACGCCGAGGGGAATATTCAATTCGATGCGGACCGTGAGGCCGCACGGCAGTACTTCCTGCAGCACGTCAACCAGAACACGGTGTTCTTCCACTCCCTCAAGGAGAAGCTCGACTACCTCGTCGAGGAGGGGTACTACGAAGAGGATGTGCTCAACCAGTACGACTTCGAGTTCATCAAGTCGGCCTTCAAACGCGCCTACGCCGCGAAGTACCGTTTCGCCACGTTCCTCGGCGCCTACAAGTACTACACGTCCTACACGCTGAAGACATTCGACGGGAAGCGCTATCTCGAGCGTTTCGAGGACCGAGTCGTCATGGTCGCACTCACCCTCGCCAGGGGCGACAGGGACCAGGTCTACCCCGTCATCGACGAGATCATCTCGGGGCGCTTCCAGCCGGCCACGCCGACGTTCCTCAACGCGGGGAAGAAGCAGCGCGGGGAACTCGTCTCGTGCTTCCTGCTTCGGATCGAAGACAACATGGAGTCGATCTCGCGGGCGATCAACTCGTCCCTGCAGCTGTCGAAGCGCGGCGGCGGCGTGGCGCTCAACCTCACCAACCTGCGCGAGCAGGGTGCGCCCATCAAGAAGATCCAGAACCAGTCTTCCGGTGTCATCCCGGTCATGAAGCTCCTCGAGGACTCCTTCTCCTACGCCAATCAGCTTGGCGCACGCCAGGGCGCGGGAGCGGTCTACCTCAACGCGCACCATCCCGACATCATGCGCTTCCTCGACACGAAGCGTGAGAACGCTGACGAGAAGATCAGGATCAAGACCCTCTCGCTCGGGGTCGTCATCCCCGACATCACGTTCCAGCTGGCGAAGACCAACGCGGACATGTACCTGTTCTCGCCCTACGACGTGGAGCGAGTGTACGGCAAGCCGTTCTCGGACATCTCCGTGACCGAGAAGTATGACGAAATGGTCGACGACAAGCGGATCCGCAAGACGAAGATCAACGCCCGTCACTTCTTCCAGACGATCGCGGAGCTCCAGTTCGAATCGGGATACCCCTACATCGTCTTCGAAGACACGGTGAACAAGGCGAACCCGATCGACGGTCGAATCTCCATGTCGAACCTCTGCTCGGAGATCCTCCAGGTATCGGAGCCGTCCACCTATAACGCAGACCTGTCCTACGACGAGATCGGCAAGGATATCTCCTGCAATCTCGGTTCGCTCAACATCGCGCGGACAATGGACTCTCCTGACTTCGGACGGACCGTGGGCACCGCCATCCGCGCCCTCACCGCGGTCTCTGAAACGTCTGATATCGCATCCGTACCGTCGATCGAACGCGGCAACAGACTGTCCCACGCCATCGGCCTGGGCCAGATGAACCTGCACGGCTACCTCGGGCGCGAGCGGATCCACTACGGATCCGAGGAGGCGCTCGACTTCACGAACATCTACTTCTACACGGTGCTCTTCCATGCGCTGACAGAGTCGAACAAGCTGGCAATCGAGAAGGGCGAGACGTTCTACAACTTCGAGAAGTCCGACTATGCCTCGGGTGAGTTCTTCACGAAGTACATCGAGCAGGAGTGGGCTCCCACGACCGACCGCGTCAAGGAGCTCTTCGCCGGCATCCACATCCCCACGCAGGAGGACTGGGTGCGGCTCAAGGCGTCTGTCATGGAGCACGGCATCTACAACCAGAACCTTCAGGCCGTGCCTCCGACAGGGTCGATCTCCTACATCAACCACTCGACGTCCTCGATCCATCCGATCGTGTCCAAGATCGAGATCCGCAAGGAGGGCAAGATCGGCCGCGTCTACTACCCCGCGCCCTACATGAACAACGAGAATCTCGAGTTCTACAAGGATGCCTACGAGATCGGCCCCGAGGCCATCATCGACACGTACGCGGTAGCCACCCAGCACGTTGACCAGGGGCTGTCTCTGACCCTGTTCTACCCGGACACCGTGACGACTCGTGACGTCAACAAGAACTACATCTATGCATGGCGAAAGGGCATCAAGACCCTGTACTACATGCGCATCCGACAGCAGGCCCTCGAAGGGACCGAGGTCGACGGCTGCGTGTCCTGCATGCTGTAGCACCAGCACCAGCACCAGCACCTGGGGGGCGATCCGTTGAGGATCGCCCCCCACTCACGTGATGGCGATGTCGGCGATCGTCGCGCCGAGCATGTCGACGAGGTCAGCGGGAGTGAGCTCAACCTTCAACTCTCGACTGCCTCCGGACACTGCGATCGTCGGATGGGCGAACGCTCCCTGGTCGATGACGATCGGCATGGGCGTGTCCAACCCGAAAGGCGAGATCCCGCCGATGACTGAGCCTGACAGCTCCTCTGCCTTCTCCGGCGGCACCATTGTGGCCTTCCTCTTTCCCACCGCCAGTGCAAGATGCTTGAGCGAGATCTTCTGAGTGACGGGGACGAGCCCCATGACGAGGGATCCCTGCGCTGACGCCATGAGCGACTTATAGACGCGCTCTCCCGGCATCCCCATCTGCTCCGCGAAGAAGGCGCCGATGTCGATGGTGGAGAAGTCGACTCCATCGACATCGGTGTCAAAGACGCGGAAAGGCTTGCCGGAGGCTTGGAGGAACGAAACTGCGGGAGTGCTCATGGAACAATGGTCCCCACAGAAAGAGGCAGTGTCGAGCTCAGGAGCAAAATGACAGACCCGAAAGAATCCTTCGACGTGCGGCGCATGCTTGCCGGGGAGCTCTACATGTACGGAGAGGGTAACGCCGCACTGCAGCGGGAGACGCGTCGTCTCGTGCGCGAGTTCAATACCTCGCCGGACGAACGCCGCCACGACGAGATCCTCACTGAACTCCTCGGCAGTCGAGGCGTGTCGTGCACCCTCATGGCGCCCATCGGATTCGACTACGGCTGGAATACGCATGTTGGCGAGAACTTCTTCGCGAACATGGACCTTATCGTGCTTGACGTGTGTGAGGTCCGTATCGGTGACAACTGCATGTTCGGCCCCCGCGTCTCCCTCCTCACCGCAACCCACCCGATTGCCTCCGGCCCGCGCGCGGAGCTGCTCGAATCGGGCCAGCCCATCACCATCGGCAGCAATGTCTGGCTGGGCGGGCATGTCGTCGTCAACCCAGGAGTCACGATCGGTGATCACACCGTGATCGGTTCAGGATCGGTTGTGACACGGGATATCCCGTCGAACGTCGTGGCCGCAGGCAATCCGTGCCGCGTCATCCGTGAGATCACTGACGAGGAGATTCGCCATTGGGAGCGACTGGCAGAGGAGTATAGGGCGGCGGCGCGGTGATCTGAGAGGCCCGCGTCGATGCCACGTGCAGGAGCCGCTCCAACGGTCCCCGACCAAGAACCAGCCGCCACGCGGAACAGAGAACGAGCGTCGCTCCGACAAGCCACGCGAGCGGGGCGAAAGAGTCGGGAAAGACGAGGGCGGGAATGGCCCAGATGGCGATGATGTGGAACGAGTACGCGGACAGCGGCATCGAACCCACAGAGGCGATCGGATAAAGGACTTTTCCGAGAATCGGCCCCCCGAGGAGGAGGAAACCGATAATGGCGATCGCGAAACCGCCTGAACCTATCGCTTCGAGAATCGTTCCCGAGTGGGGTTCGGCCCCGAGGAACATGTCCAGGCTCGGCGCGGAAACGGATGGATCCCATTCGGGCCCCATCCCGTCCGTCCGCCATCCCAGATCGCCGGAGTCGACAAAAGACGAGCCGTAGTCCTCCCACGTCGGGCCCATGCCCATTTTCGTCAGCAGGAACGCAGTTCCATAGCCGAGTATTGCGAGAGAGCTGCCGATCGGGGCAAGGGTCGCGGCGACAGAACGGTCTGCCAGATCGAGGCGTCCAATACCGAGCCCCGCAAAGACGAACCCCATGTAGACGAGTCCAACATAGGTTCCGTTGATCAGAGTGTCGACGAGGAAACCCGAGGAGTCCCCCATCGAGTAGAGACCTGCCTTCTCGAAGAAGACATTGAGGTACGTGGCTGCGATCGGGCCGAGAATCCAGCACCCGCCGGCAAGGATGAACAGGTTTCGGGGGCGCCACTGCAGGAACGGGATGGCAAGCACGAACCACGTCGCGTAGAAGGTGAGAATAAGAGCGACAATGTCGTTCATGAGGGCAAGGACGCCCGAGATGGCGATGAGGAGCGCTGCGCGTGTGAAGATACGAACCTTTGCCTGGAGGAACTCGACACCCGTGTAGGGGACGTTCCGCCCCGTCAGGATCGCGAGAGACACACCGGCAAGCGTTGCGAACAGGATCGATGATCTGCCATCCGCGAGATCCAAGAACCAGCCCGACAGGCCGTCTCGTTCTGGACCGACATGGGCGGCGAACATGCCGAGAACGGCGATGCCGCGGGCGATGTCGAGGGCGGCGATGCGGCCCGAGTAGCGCAAGGAGGGCGGGGTCTGGATCATGAGCTAACAGTAGCCGTGTCACCGTGAGTGAGGGCGGGTCATCCACCGGGGCACTGCTCCCCGGCGTTCCCACCAGGGAAATCCCTGAGTTTTTCCCGAGATGAGTGTCGATCATGTGGAACGCTCCCCCCATCGCGCATACAGTGGAGCCGTATCGGCGAAAGGCCACCTATGATCACGATTGAGAATCTGACAAAGAAATACGGGAAGAAGACGGCAACCGACCACCTGTCGTTCACCGTTCCATCCGGCCAGGTCACGGGCTTCCTCGGACCCAACGGTTCGGGCAAGTCGACAACAATGCGATGCATTGTCGGCCTCGACCGGCCCACTGAAGGCCAGGCGCTTATCCAGGGCGTGCCCTATGGCCAGCTGCGGAGCCCGCTCACGACAGTGGGTGCACTCCTCGACGCGAAAGCCTTCCATCCTGCACGGACAGCACGTCAGCACCTGGCGACAGTCGCCGACACTCACGGCTTTCCGAAGAGCCGTATCGACGAGATCCTCAACCTCACGGGCCTGACAGACGTCGCGGGAAAGAAGGTCAAAGGCTTCTCGCTCGGCATGGGGCAAAGGCTGGGTATTGCGACCGCAATGCTCGGCAACCCCGAGTACCTTCTCCTCGATGAGCCAGTCAACGGTCTCGATCCCGACGGTGTGCGGTGGGTGCGTGACCTTGTCAAGAACCACGCCCGCATCGGTGGCACCGTGCTTATCTCCTCCCACCTCATGTCGGAGATGGCGATGACGGCAACCAACCTCGTCGTCATCGGCGGCGGACGCCTCATCGCCTCGGGCCCCATCAAGCAGTTCACAGAATCCGTCGGTCACTCCACCGTGCGCGTGGCGGGCCCGGACCTCGCTGCGATCGGCGAAACACTGGCGCAGATGATGCCGACCCTTGAGCGCGTGGACGGCAGAGACACTCTCGTCATCCAAGGCGCACAAGCATCTGACATCGGCCACGCCCTCCACGTGGCAGGTCTTGAGATCCACGAGCTGTCCACCACGCACTCCTCCCTGGAGGACGTCTTCATGGAGCTCACCGGTTCGTCCGTCGAGTTCCGTTCAGGAGGAAACCGATGAGCACAGTCACGCACTACCGCCCGACCTTCCCGCGCCTCGCCCGCTCGGAGCTGCGAAAGCTGACGACCCTGCGCTCAACGTGGGTGATCTCTGTCCTCACGGTCCTCTTCTATCTCCTCATCTCCTTCTTCGTCGCTGAAGCGGTCGACTCGATGACGTCCTACATGTCGCGTCGAGAACTTGCCGCCTTCACGAGCTCCTATATGGTGACGAGCATCTTCCAGATCGCGCTGCTCTTCGGGATCGCGTTCGGGACCATGGTGATGACAGCCGAATACTCGCACAACACGATCCAGACATCCCTGCTCGCCTCGCGCTCGCGGCTGTCTTTCTATGGTGCGAAGATCCTTGTCCTCACCGTCTTCTGGGCCAGCGTTGCGGCCACGGCTCTGCTGCTCTCAACGTTGCTGATCAACATCTCGATCTCGCGCCACGATGTTTCGCTCCCGCTCGGAGAGATCGGTTTCTGGGCTAGCCTTGCCAGTTGCGTCGTCGTCATCGTCTGCGGGGCCCTCATGGCGGCTGGCATGGGGGCGGTGCTTCGCTCCACGGTGGGAGCGACAACCCTCATGTTCGGGCTCGTCCTGATTCTCCCGATCCTCGAGGTGATTCCGCTCGACTTCCTCAGCGACATGGCACCCTACTTCCCCATCAACGTCATGTCATCGGCCGTCGCGCCGAGAGAAGAAGGGATTCTCGGCGATGTCCTGCTCCGCGAAGATGCTCTGAGCGCCAACGCATCGTTGGCAGTGCTCCTCGTCTACACGATCGTGTTCGTCGGGGCCGGTGCGTTGTCGATCAAGAAGCGCGACGCCTGAGAAACGTCTGAGCGCAGGAGCGGTGCCACTCGGCACCGCTCCTGCGCTCTTCTAGTTCCGAGACGCTCGGGTCAGTTGATGGCGGAAGCCAAGAGGTTGAGCGACTGCTCCATCTCTTCTTCGGTGATCAGCGGAAGGCTTTCCGCAAGCTTCTTGTCGGTCACCGCTCCCCAACTGTAGGTGAGCGTGACGTCTGTTGAGTGAGCATCGAGAGGCTTCAGCGTGTAGAGCCACTCCCAGCCTCCCGGTTCGCCAGGATTCTCGGCAAGAGCGGGCTTCCATCCGACCATCTTTCCGTCATCGAAAGCGGTGACGTGATTATGGGTCTGATATTCGGTTCCTGTCCTGCCCACCATGTTCATGACGAACACGTCGCCGGTTGCCTGGATTCTTTCGGAGTTGTCGGCAGATCGAACCATGCCTGATCCGTCGAACTGCGGATGGCGCTGGGGCAGAGACAGCGTGTCAAAGATGTCTTTCGCTGAATGGTCGATGATTCGGGAAACGGACAGTGTTTTCTCTTCGTTGGCCATACCCACACTCTTCCCGCTGCGCTTGACGAGGGGAAGAGTTTCAGCCGTTAGAGAGAGCCCCTACCCAGGGTTCTCCAAGGCCCTGGAAGTATGGCGGCAATTGGCTGTGAGATGCGGGTCTGGGCGGCCATGTGGCTTTCCCGGCTAGCGGCAAGGCCCGCGAGTGGGGATCACCTCTCGAAGACGGGTCTCGTTCATGACAAGATGGATTGAAAATATGCCTCATCAGAAAAAGGAGTTGGCGTGACTGAAAAGTTGCCCCTGGTCTCACGGGTCCAAGCGATCAACTGGAACAGGATCGAGGACGACAAGGATGAAGAGGTCTGGGATCGCCTGACAGCCAATTTCTGGTTGCCGGAGAAGATTCCGCTGTCGAACGACATCCAGTCGTGGAATACGTTGACCCCGCAGGAACAGCTCATGACGACCCGCGTGTTCACGGGCCTTACTCTGCTGGATACCGTGCAGGGTACTGTCGGCGCGGTCTCTCTCATCCCCGACGCTGTCACCCCGCACGAGGAGGCTGTCTACACGAACATCGCCTTCATGGAGTCGGTGCACGCGAAGTCATATTCGTCGATCTTCTCGACGCTCAACACCTCGGAAGAGATCGAGCAGACCTTCCGCTGGTCCGAGGAGAATGAGCACCTTCAGAAGAAGGCCCGCATCATCCTCGACTACTACCACGGTGATGATCCGGAGAAGCGCAAGATCGCCTCCGTCATGCTTGAGTCATTCCTGTTCTACTCGGGCTTCTACGCGCCCATGTACTGGTCTGCACACGGCAAGCTCACGAATACCGCCGACCTTATCCGCCTCATCATCCGTGACGAGGCAGTCCACGGCTACTACATCGGCTACAAGTACCAGGTCGCCGTCAGCGGTATGGACCAGGCCCGACAGGATGAACTGAAGGAGTACACGTACGACCTTCTCCAGGACCTCTACGACAACGAAGAGGACTACACCGAGTCCCTGTACGACGATCTTGGCCTCACCGAGGACGTCAAAATGTTCCTCCGGTACAACGCGAACAAGGCGCTCATGAACCTCGGCTACGAGGCGCTCTTCCCGAGTGATCAGACAGCCGTGAACCCGGCCATTCTTGCTGCCCTCTCCCCGGGTGCCGACGAGAACCATGACTTCTTCTCCGGCTCCGGATCCTCCTATGTCATCGGCACCGCCGAGGCGACAGAAGACGAGGACTGGGACTTCTAAGTCTCTGAGGCTCCAGGGAAAAACCTGATCACGCCCCTGATCCGCGAGTTATCGCAGATCAGGGGCGTTCTCGTAGTAGTGCCCCTTTGAGTGGTGTGGCCGCATGGTGGTCGTGAACCTCGTTGCTGACGCAGGAGCGATCACCGCCGGAGTCCTTCGAGAGAGCTCTCGTAATTCTCGCTCGAAAGACATCGCCACGGTGACCGCTCCTCGTATTAACGGCCCTGCAGGCCTGCTCAGTGAAACGCTGGCTACGGCTGGCGACCAGACCAGGGGCTGCGTGGACCCGCTTCTTCACCAACCCGATACGCCCACGACAGTGACCTCTCGCGCCGACATGCATCTGCTCCTGTCGAGACTTGCGTTGCCGTGCGGGGCTCCGGCTGTGCAGGTGGCGGATTTCTGCTTTGCATCCTTCGTGGTCTCTGGTCTATCCGCGAACGGACCCTCCCGTGTTTGCGCCTGCAGCGAGTTCGATGGCGGTATTGACATTCTCCATTGCTGCGTCGAAATCTGCTCGGGTGAGGGCAAGGGCGGTAATGACGAGTGCGGCGATGATGCGCGATCCCCGATCCGCCGTCTCGTCGTCGAGCTCGGGGTGGGCGGCTTGTAGCCCGCGCAAGAATGCCGCCCGCAGTTCGCGCTGGTAGCCGGCAATGGCTTCTCGCACTGCTTCGTCCTGACCGATCCTCGCGCCAGCCGTGTTGATGAGCATGCACCCGTGTGACGCGAGCGCGGACCGTTCAGCGAGGGCTGAGCGAAGCGCGACCAGGTAATCGACGAGTGCCCGTGGGGAGATTTTTTCGCCTGTGAGGGGCTCGAGTCGCGGACGCACGACCTCCGTAAGGTAACTCTCAACGCTGGTATCGAAGAGGCCGCGTTTGCTGCCGAATGCGTGATAGATGCTCGACCGGTTCAAACCCGTGGCGGCCTCAAGGTCGGGTACGGAGGTGCTCTCGTAGCCGAGTCGCCAGAAGACGTTTCGGGCTGAGCGCACGACGGCGTCCGTGTCGAATGCTTGCGGGCGGCCCATGTGCACTCCTCCGTTTTGTACCGTTCATTCTAATATGCGTTATAGTGAACCAAGTATTCCACAATTAGGGGTGTGAGCAGTACAAGGGAAGCCACATGTTGAACAGTCGCATTCTTGCGATCGGGACATATGCCGGTGCCTTGTCGCTCGTACCAACCCTGTCCGCTCTTGCGGCAGTAACTCACGAGAAGTTGAACTCGATGACTACCAGCAGCACCGCACTCAGCACGCAGATCCAGCTTGCCGCCCGGCCATCGGGCTGGCCAACTCACGATGACTTCAGGATCGTGACCGTGGAACTCGGGCCGCTTCAGCCCGGTGAGGTGCGAGTTGCGAACGCCTTCATCTCGGTTGACCCTTATATGCGGGGGCGCATGAACGACACGCGCAGCTACGTCGCACCCTACGCGTTGGGGGAGCGCATCACGGGCGGCGCGATCGGCCGTGTCGTGGAGTCCGAGGATGAGTCGCTGCCGGTGGGAACCGTGGTGCAGCACCAGCACGGGTGGTCTGATCTCATCCAGGCCAATGCCTCGACGTTTCACGCTGTGCCGGAACGTGACGGGGTGCCGCTCTCGCTGTCGCTGCACATTCTTGGCATGACAGGCCTCACCGCCTACGTCGGCCTGACGCGGATCGCACCGATGAGTGCGGGTGACACCGTGTTCATCTCAGGTGCCGCTGGTGCCGTGGGAACCGCAGCCGGGCAGATCGCACGGCTGCTCGGTGCTAAGCGTGTCATCGGGTCCGCCGGCAGCGCCGAGAAGGTGCGTCTGCTCACCGAGAAGTACGGCTATGACATTGCGCTGAACTACAAGGAAGCGCCTATCCGGGAACAGCTCGCGGCCGCAGCGCCTGAGGGTGTTGACGTCTACTTCGATAATGTGGGGGAGACCACCTCGAGGCCGCACTCGACGTTATGAACGACAATGGTCGGTTGGCGTTGTGCGGTGCAATCGCTGGTTACAACACTGCCGGCCCTACACCTGGGCCCGACAACATGATGAATGTCATCACCCGGGCGCTCTCGATCCAAGGATTCACCCTCGCCGCCCACCTTGACCTGTCATCCGAGTTTGGTGCGCGCATGGCCGAGTGGTTCGCGGCCGGAGAGATCGCCTATGACGAGACCATTGTGGACGGGATTGAGAACACGGTGGATGCCTTTCTTGACATGATGCGCGGGGGGAACACCGGAAAGATGCTCGTGCGTGTCGGGGCTAGCGAGGCGACATCAGTCGGCACCCACGGAAGCGAGTTGAAATAGTCGGCGGCGACAACAGCTTGCTGTCAATCGCAATGGAGTAGTGGGTGCTTTAGCACTGTCGATGCTCCAGGTGAGATGTTTATATGATGCGAAATTGTGTTTGGTATGCTACAACCCAAGCGAATCCGCTTGCCTACACACTTGCAAGAAGTCGAGAAGACCATGTCAAACAACAACGCTCCGGCGTCCACCATCGTGATTTCTGAAGATTCCGGCCCGGAGGAGACCACCCGTCTCGCCCTTATCGCAGGCGGCCTCATCACCGTTGGTTTCGGTATCGCCATCCTGGTCTGGCCGACCAAGGCCGCCGTGACTCTGACCGGCGTGATCGCTCTCTACGCGATTATTGCTGGTCTTGTCTACGCCTCGATCGGCGTCTTCTCCAAGAAGATCGGTGCAGGCGGCCGAGTCGCCCACCTGCTTCTGGCCGGCCTCTACCTCGTCGCCGGTATCTATGCCTTCTCGTCCCTCCAGCAGTCGGCGGCCTTCCTCTTCCTCTTGCTGACGATCATGGTCGGCGTCATGTGGGTGATCGAGGGCTTCACTGCACTCTTCACCCTTGGCAACGCCAAGTCGAAGGTTCCCACGATCGTCTACGCCGTGATCTCCGTGATCGCTGGAGCGACGCTTCTGAGCAACGCCCTGTGGGGAGCAGTGTTCCTCTGGTGGTTCGTCGGTATCTCGATGGTCGTTCTCGGTGGCCTCAACGTGGTCCGAGCCGTCACGGGTAGGACGCCCAAGGCACGTCGCTAAGACCTTACGTAATGGAATGGGGGAGCATATGCTCCCCCATTCTCCATTCCCGCGTCGTTTTCTCTTCCTATTCGGGAAGCGTGATGTCCTGCGCTACGTCCCACTCGACATACTCGGTCTCGACGAGGAGCGGGTTCGTATCCTCGGAGACGATCGAGACGAGCATTCTCTGCTGGCGGTAGTCGGGACCGATCCACATGCGGAGCGTACTCGTGGACGAACCGTCGTTGAACTCGGCGGAGAGGATGTGGTACTCGACGCCGTCGATCTCCTCGGTTCCTTCGACCGTGTACGTCGTGCCCTCGGGGATATCCGCGGTTGACTTCGCGGGGTCCTGAGAATTCTTGTACGTGTCGAAGACCTGGGAGGCTTGGGCAATCAGGTAGTCACTCGATGTGACGTCCGCGCGCTGCCATTCACCGCTCCCGTTATCGACCCAGGCGTCGGTTTCGTTCGCGATGATCGCGGTGTCGTCGGGGTAGCTCACCTCGACGGTGAAGGGATCCCCGTTGACACGGAGGACCGTCGTCCCGGACCCCTCGACGGTGGATGTGGTGACGTAGCCGTCTGTTGCTGCGAGCGCGAGTGTCGAGCAGACGATGAGATCGAACGCATCGACCTCGGAGGGGGAGCCCGCCAGGGGGTCGGTGCACTCGTACGAGACGGGCTCCGTCGTTTGGTCGGCAGCAGGCGTCGGGGTCGCGGTGCTCGAAGTGCCTTCTTCGCTTGAGCAGGCACTGAGCGTGAGGAGTGCCGCGGCTGCCAGGATGGTGGTACGTCTGATCATGGTGACCAGCCTACGGGAGTTGTCGAGCACCCTACCGGTCCGCTGCTGGGAATCACATTCATACTCCCCGGGTTCTCCAAGGAATCGAGCCACTCGTGCCGCACCGCGCGGGCCCGGATCGCCCCGGATCGTGGTGGGTTAGGATCTCATCATGCGTATTCTCGTTGTCTGTACAGGAAACATCTGCCGTTCCCCCATGGGGGAGATTGTGCTCCGAGAGCGATTCGCGCAGGCAGGTATCGATGTCGATGTCGACTCGGTCGGCGTATCCGATGAGGAGAGCGGTCGGCCTGTCGACTCGCGTGCCGCCAAGGTCCTTCGCGAAGCGGGCTATGACGTCCCGAGGCGGGCGGCACGCCAGGTCACTCCTGCCGATCTTGCAGATTCTGACCTTGTGCTGGCGATGACGGTGGGCCATGCTCGGCAGTTGAAGAAAGTAGCCGAAAGCAACGGGATCGATCCCTCCGTTATCCACCTGTGGAGCGAGTTCGACGACAATGTACCCCTCGAGATCGCCCCACATGGTGCTTTCGGGCCGGGCGGGATCCTGGAAGGCAAGGAGAGGTCCTCCGCAGGCTATTCTGCTTTCTATTCTTCCGATGGGGAGTGGGATGTTCCAGACCCGTGGTATGGCGGGGAGGACGGCTTCTACGACACGCTGTCAGCCGTTGAAAGCGGAGCCGCCGGCATTATCGCCTGGGTGCGGGACACCGTCCGTTAGCGGAGGGCTGCGTTGCCGGCCTGCTGTGCCTCGGAGAGTCCCTCATCGACGGACAGGTCGCCGCGAAGCATGTCCCGATAGGATGACTGGATCGTTTCCAGGGCGGAATGAATGTCGAGGTTGTGGGACGAGATTGTCACCGAATTGCTTGAACTCTCGATGAAGACCGACACGTCGACGCCCTCTTTCGCCCAATAGTTGACGTACGTGTCCTGTGCCCGAAGAGCGGCGGGGAATGCGATGCCGTTGGCGGCGAGGGGATCCTGCCCCTGGGCGGTGCCCAACCATTCGAGGAGGAGCATCACCTCGTCGGGGTGATCGCTTCCCGTATACCCCGCAGCCGCCACGCCGTCGAGCACGGAGATCTTGCCGTCTGGGCCGCCTACGATCGGGGCGATGGCCCAGTCGAAGTCTGCCTCTGCCGCGATGGTAGCGAGAGAATCGGAGTCGGACTGATAGAGAACGAGGTTGCCGTCGCGGAACAGGTCTTGAGCATCGTCGTCCTCCACGAGTTCGGGTGAGACTGCCGCGGTGTTGACGAGATCGACGAGATACTGGGTCGATAGTTCTCCGGCCTCACTCGCGAACGTGAACGTTCCATCCTCGGCCTGGAACTGCCCCCCGGCCTGCACAAGAAAAGGTACGAATGCCGTCGTCAGATCAGGATCGGGTGAAAATCCGTATTGCACGATCGAATCCTGGTCGAAGTCGTCCGAGCCCGCCGTGCGGCCCTCCGCGTCGAGCGTCAACTGCCGCGCGGTGTCGAGGAGGGTGTCCTCCTCTGTCCCCCACGTCAGGTTTTCGACTCGAGTATCAACCTCAGAGTACAGATCCCGGTTGTAGTAGAGCGCGACAGAGTTCCACATCTGCGGCACCGCCCGCAGAGCCTCGTCAACCGTGAAAAGGTCGACGAGGTGTTCCTCCCAGTCGCTTCGCACCGTCTCGATCGTCACGATCTCGTCATCTCTCGCATGGTCGGCGACGTTTGCCGGGTTCAGCCAGAACACGTCAGCGGCGGTGCCGGCGTCGAGGTCTGATTCGAGCCGCTGCCAATACTCGTCTTCGTCGATGGTCTCGATGGTGACCGTGATCGACGGGTTCGCCGCAGTGAATGCGTCGAAGGACTCTTCGTACGCGGGGATCGATGCCTCGTCCCACGTTCGGAACGTCAACTCGACACTCTTCACGGGTTCCGGGGGTGTGGTCGTCTCCTCGCTGGCATCCGAGCACGCGGCAAGTGCGAGGCTCACGAGGAGGGCCGTTGATAGCAATCGCTTCACTGGCGTCTCCCCACTGAGTGCCGACATGGTTGTTCGTCAAGTTTACCCCAGTGCGAACCCCGTTCCGTTCCCGGGTGGGTGCCGGTGAGGAGATCCCCCTACCGTCTGGGAGGGAGCAAATGGCCTTCTACGAGCGTGTCCAGGCCAAGACGTGGCGGGGGGAGTACGATCGCGAGCAGTATCCGCAGCTCACCTCATTCTTCGGCAGGCGGAATCTTTCGTGAACGTGCCCGGCTGCGCACGTCGCCGTCCACGGGGCTTTGACCGACGGGAAGTCGCGGCCAGTGAGTCTCCTCGGCTCGGCACCGATTCGTCCCGCCATCTCCGCCCACACTCGGCCGTGGCCGTGGCCGGGTCCAACGAGGGCGTGAGCGATCTCGTGAAGGATCGTCTGCCGCACCTGATCCTCCGTGCACAGCGGCGTGAGATGCTTCGACAGAGTGATCTTCCGATGGGTGTAGTTCGTCTGGCCAGCCCGCCGTCGAGCATTGTCCCAGCCGAACTCCCAGTCGAGGCCGTGTCTCTCCAGGAGGTCGAGTGCGAGGCGGCGTGCTGACTCAAGTTCCATTCCACTATTCCATCACGGCCTCGATCCATGACGTACCGTTGAGAGAGTGAAATGGTTGGCAACGTCGGCGCAGAGTTCTGCGCTCGTCCCGGGCGCCTGGAGCCCGAGCGGCTCGCACTGGGGTACCCAGCCAGCATGGCTCGATGCCTCCTCCGGACCGGTCCAGTCCACGCCGCGCGACGTCGACGTTCTTGTCATCGGCGCGGGACAGGCCGGACTCGCCGCCGCCCACGAGCTGCACCGGAGCGGGATGAGGGGATATGCGGACGGTACGGCGATCACCGGCACGTATCAGGTGATCGATGCGGAGGTGCGTCCGGGTGGTGCCTGGCAGCACCGGTGGCCGACGTTGACGATGGCGACGGTGAACGATATCGCCGATCTGCCGGGTCTGAAGGTCGGCCCCTTCGACGGCGATGATCTCGCAGCTCACGTGATCCCGGACTATTTCACGACGTACGAGGAAACGTTCGATTTCCCGATCCTGCGGCCAGCCCTCGTTCATTCGGTGCGCCGGCATGACGGGTATCGTGTCTCAACGACGGGCGGCACGTGGCAGGCGCGTGCGATCATCAACTGCACGGGAACATGGACGAGGCCCTTCGTGCCGTACTATCCGGGCCAGGAGAGCTTCGCGGGGGTGCAGTTGCACACGCAGGATTATCGTGGGCCAGCCCAGTTCGAGCGGCACAGGGTTGCTGTTGTCGGAGGCGGTATCTCTGCCACCCAGCACTTGGCTGAGATTGCGCCGGGTGCGAAGGCGACAGCGTGGTTCACTCGGCGGGAGCCTCGATGGGTGGATACCGGGGGCAAGCTCCAGTCCGGGCGAGCTGTTGAGGCGGCCGTGCGGGCCCGTGTCGAGCAGGGCTTGAGGCCGCTATCGGTCGTGGAAGCCACCGGCCTGCTGGTGACCGATGCTGTGCGCGAGGCGAGAGCAGCGGGTGTCTTTGACCGCCGGCCCATGTTCACCCGCATCGAACCCGACGGTCTCGTCCAGGAGAACGGGAAGCTGTGGCGTGCGGACATGATCCTGTGGGCGACCGGTTTCCGTTCGGAACTGCGCCATCTTGCTCCGCTTCGCCTGCGCACGAGAGACGGTGGGATCATGATGCGGGGGACTGCGGTAGCCGGGGAGCCGACCATCCACCTTCTCGGCTACGGTCCGACAGCGTCCACGATCGGTGCGCGATGGGGGGCGCGGAAGGCTGTCCGTGAACTCGTTGGCGTCCTCGGGCTAAACTAGTCCCACTATGTCTTCTACCGCTCTTGTCGCCAGCATCACGAAGGCGGGCCTCGTGCCTGCCAACCGCCCACAGGATCACGTCCAGCGCATCTTCACCGGCGCTTTCTTCGGCTTCCTTCTGGGCGCGATGGTGTCGATCCTGTTCTACTCGAACACGATGGCACTCATCGGATACGCGATCCCCTTCATCGGTGCCTTCATCCTCGCTGCCGTCGGGTATGTCACCTGGCTGATGGTGAAGCGGAACGATGTCGATCGGTCTGTCCCTGTCGTGGCAAAGGTCTTGGGAACCTCTGAGACGGCAGCGGAGCGGCGTACCCGGGCTGGGGATGTGGTGTGTCCCGTTGTCGTGCGGCCTCTCGAGGGAGCAGACTTCCGCTCCATCGTCCTGTCCAGCTCCGAGTCGAAGGAGCCCGCGAAGGATCTCGCTCCCGGCACCCTCATGGCCCTGCGGCAGGTAGAGCCCGGCATCGGCGACCTTGCCATGGCCCCGGCAACGGATGAGCAGCGTGCTCTCATGGAGCGTTGGGCGAAGAACCCGAAGCTCGTATCCAATCGGGCACCGATCCTGGTGGGACGGCGCACTCCCCTGGAGCGCAAGCCCTTCTCGTCCGCACTCGAGTTCTATATGGCGGTGGGTGTCGGCGCCAGCATCATGTTCACACTGCTCCAAAGCGTGTGAACACCCGTATCCTGGTCCAAGGAAAGGGGTGACGGTGGCATCAGACGCGACATGGGATCCAGAGATTGAAGGGGACGGCTCCGCCCCGACACCTTCACGCCAGCCCCCCGCACGCCCACCCTCGACGCGGCGTCCTCCCATGCCGCAGCCGCCCTACACGTTCCAGGGTCCACAGCCGCCGTTGACCATGGGCCGGCCGATGACGGCCTGGCAGGCCCCCGTAGGGGTCAATGGAGCTGTTCCTCCTCAGGCGCCGATCGTGAGGGATGGTCAGCCTGCCGTTCTCGGGCACGAGCGGGATACCGGGATGATGCCGTGGTGGGCGTGGGCAAGCATCGGCGCCGTCGTCGTCTTCTGCGGCATGCTCGTCATCGCCGCCGTGGATGGGCAGCATTCGACGGGCGGAGAGAGCTTCGACCCGCACACCCATGTCGGATATTCGGACATGACGATCGTGTCCCCCGGGGGACTGTTCGAGGGCACCGCGGACTTTGTGACGTGGACAGTCGATGTCGAAGGCACCGCGTGGGATGCTGGGGCGCAGGCCGACGAGTCGACGAGCATGCCGGCTCCGAACAGCGGGATGAAGTATGTGGGAATTGATTTGGCGGTTGAATCGACGGATAACGCCACTCTCCTCGAGGACGCGTTCCTCTTCTCCTACATCACCCCGAGCGGGCAGGAATATACGCAACACTACTGCGGCACGGGATGCTTGAGCAGTGCCGGCATTGCGGACTACGAATACGACGGATGGCTGTATTTCGAAGTCCCCAAGGACGTGCCCGAGGGCGGTTATCTCCGCGTCAACCTTATTCGTTCCCCCGCGTACGACACTCTCATGGAGCTGCCGTGAGTGCGTCGGACGGCACGGACGGACACTACCATCCGCCCCATGCGGCCCCGCTCGATCTTGGCCCCGTCGCCGCGCCCTCCCCGCAGCCTGAACCGCGAACGATCGACACGTTCCTCGACGACCTGTTCAAACCGCGCGACCCGCTCAAACCTCTCATCGAAGCGGAACCCGCCAGATCAGGGGCAGCCAATCCCTTCCCTGCCGCGATGTGGGGATGGGCGGGCGCGACAGCTGTCCTGGCCGTCGTGGCAGCCCTCCTCATCCTCCTGTGAGTTCTGGGAAAGCATCCTCTAGCTGAGGAGCTTGCGGATGCGGGGCAGTGACACCTTGACCGATGTTCCCAGCCTCTGCGCGAAGAGCGAGACCCGCAGCTCCTCGATGAGCCACCGTGCCCGGACCGCGGCGGCGTCCTCCTCCGCGCTCGCGGGTGTGAAGCTTCGAAGGTAGTCCTCCGCCTCCATGACCTGGTGTGCCTTCTCATCGTCCGCCGCGAGATCAAGACTCGTCGTCAAGCGGACAGACGCGGCGGCGAGATAGCGGGGCAGATGGGGCAGCCATTCGCCGGGTGTCTCCTTGAGGAAGCCGTCGTAGACGAGACCATCGACGTGCTCCCGGACATCAACGCGGACGCCTGCCATGGATGGTGGAGCGTGTTCGATGTCTGCGAGCACGTCCCGCCATGCCGTGAGGATACGGCCCGTGATCTGCGCGAGACGGAACACCTCATCCTCGACCGAGTCGCGAATCTTCACGATCACCGCATCGAATGCTTCCTGGGTGCGGATACCGGTGACCGGCCCTGCCAGGTTGCGGACCGCGGCCCACTGCAGGTCGGCAACGAGTGATTCTGTCGATGAGTACGGTGACCCCGCCATCGTCAACGACAGGGTGGGAGACCATCGGGACGTGACCCGGGCAACCGGCAGAGCGACCTGCTGGACTGCCAGGGCAAGGACGCCGCGGCGGTGTTCTCGCGCCTGGGCGCGCGGCGTATCGACGACGTCGACTCGCACGGTCCCGCCGCGTTCCACGAGTGCAGGATAACCCTTGGCGTTGCCTGCCTCCACGGACAGCGGCAGCCCGTCAGGGCCGAACCCCGTCTCGGGCAGGGATGGTCTGATCGCTGATGCGACGGCTTTCTTCACGGCCGTCGAGACGGCTTGGCGAGTATCGGGTGCGAGCTTCTTCTGAAGGTGCGCGATCGAGGGGCCTTCGGCGAGAACCTTGCCGCGGCCAGAGACGACACGGAATGTGACGGACAGGTGTGAGGGCAGGTCCCCCCATTCGTCGATGCTCACTCCGCGAAGATCCTGGACCGCGGCAGCGAAGGCTTCCCGGAACGAGGGTGAACCGGGTTCTCCTCCGCTCACATCCGCCCACGCGGGCAGCCGTTCGAGGATGGCGCGGGCCACGTCCGGGGCTGGGACCAGTTCGCGGCGGATCCGTTTGGGCAGGGATCGGATCGTTGCCTCGGTGAGTTCGGGAATCATGCCGGGAACGAGCCAGTCGAAACCGTCGTCCGTGAGCTGCGGCAGAAGCGTGACGGGAACGGTGATCGTCATCCCGTCACGACGGCCGCCCGGATTGAAGTCGTAGTCGATCGAGAGGGAGTGTCCGCGCTGCACCCACGTGTCCGGATAGTCCTCTGCCCTTGCTTCCGTCTCACCGAGCAGGAGCGCCCTCGGATAGCACAGGTCGACAGACTTCTTGTTCTTCTTGTACCAGGCGTTGAAGTGGGCTGCCGACACGATATCGCCGGGTATCCGTTCATCGAAGAACCTCTCGAGGTCACGCTGGTCTGCAAGCAGGCCGTGCACGCGGCGGCGACGCTCAACCTCTCGAGCCTCCTCGATGGCGGCCTTGTTGGCCGCGATGAAAGGATGCCAGTTATCGCGCCACTGGTTCTCGACAAGCGCGTGCCGAATGAACATCTCCCGGGCAAGCTCGTGGGCCTGGATCGTTCCCACCTTCGAGAGGAGAACCTGCCTGTCCGCGATGAGAGTCATGCCGTACAGCATGACCTTTTCATGCACCATCGCGGCCCCGAGCTTCGTCGACCAGAACGGTTCGGAATGAACCCTGTTCATGACGTGGGAGGCCAAGGGTTCCACCCATTCGGGTTCGATCTGGGCGACGGTGCGCGCAAACAATCGGGAGGTCTCGACGAGTTCGGCTGCCATGACCCACGCAGGGTGCCTCTTCGCGAGCCCCGACCCGGGCCAGATGATAAAGCGCGATCCGCGCGAACCCTCATAGTCTCGCTTCCTCTCATCCCACGATCCGAGGGAGGAGAGGAGGCCGACGAGGAGGGACTTGTGGATCTCCTCCGTCTTCGAACGGTCGAAGGCGCGCACGGCGGTCGCCACGTCGCCCGCTTCGTCGATCATGCGGGAGCTTGGGATGCCGATCCGGTTCGCGCCAAGGGAGCGCCCCACGTGGCGCAGCTGCAGGACGACGTCCCGCCACTCACGGAACCTCAGGTAGTTGAGGTACTCGGCACGGCACAGTCGCCGGAATGCGGAACCGGAGAGATCCCGCTCCATGACGTTGAGGTAGCGCCACACGTTGAGGTAGCCGATGAAATCGGAATGCGGATCGGTGAAGCGATCGTGGTAGGCATCTGCCTCGGGGCGCTTCTCAGCGGGACGTTCCCGAACGTCTTGAACGGAGAGTGCCGCGACGATGACGAGCACCTCGGAGACGACTCCGTTTCGCTGCGCCTCGACAAGCATCCGTCCGAGACGAGGGTCGATGGGCAGGCGGGCCAGCTTCGAACCGATGGCGGTGAGTCTGCCGGATCGGATCGCGCCGATCTCGTCGAGAAGCTGCAGGCCTGCCCGCACGGCGGTGATCTGGGGAGGGTCGACGAACGGGAACTTTGCCACGTCTCCCAGCCCCAGCGCCGCCATCTGCAGAATCACGGACGCGAGAGAGGTTCGCTGGATCTCGGGCTCGGTGAACTCGGGCCGGGACAGGAAATCGTCCTCGGAATAGAGGCGCAGGGCAATACCGTCCGCGACGCGCCCACATCGGCCCGACCGCTGGTTCGCGCTCGCCTGGGAGATGCTCTCAATGGGGAGGCGCTGGACCTTCGTCTTGTTCGAGTAGCGTGAGATGCGAGCCGTTCCGGGGTCGATGACGTAGCGGATTCCGGGAACCGTCAGGGAGGTCTCGGCAATGTTCGTGGCGAGAATGATCCTGCGCCAGTCGTGTGCCGCGAAGATCCTGTGCTGCTCGGCAGCGCTGAGTCGAGCGAAAAGGGGCAGCACCTCGATCGAGCCCGGTCTGCCGTGACCGGGTGCCGCGTAGTCCCGCAGAGACTCCTGGAGAGCCTTATCGGCGTCGCGGATCTCGCCCTCCCCGGAGAGGAAGACGAGGATGTCTCCCGGGCCTTCGGCGAGCAGCTCGTCGACACCGTCGACAATCCCGGCAATGTGATCGCCGTCCTCGAGTTCGCGGTAGCGAATCTCGACAGGATAGGTGCGTCCCGAGACGTGGATGATCGGGGCGGACTCTTCGGGCACCGCTTGGCAGGGTCCGAAGTGTTCAGCAAACCGTTCCGAATCGATCGTTGCCGACGTGATGATGAGCTTCAGATCGGGGCGCTGAGGGAGGAGCTGTGCGAGGTATCCGAGGAGGAAGTCGATGTTGAGGGACCGTTCGTGTGCCTCATCGATGATGATCGTGTCGTACTTGCGCAGCAGCGGGTCACCCTGGATCTCCGCGAGCAGGATGCCATCTGTCATGAGCTTGATCAGAGTCGTGTCAGAGACCTGATCCGTGAACCGGACCTGGTAGCCGACCTGCTCGCCAAGCGTCACACCGAGCTCGTCGCACAGGCGTTCAGCGACAGACCGGGCCGCGATACGTCGCGGCTGGGTGTGTCCGATGATGCCGTCGATTCCGCGCCCCAGTTCGAGACAGATCTTCGGCAGCTGCGTGGTCTTGCCAGAACCCGTCTCGCCGGCGACCACGACAACCTGATGGTTCGCGATCGCGTTCGCAATGTCGTCCCGCCGTGCCGAAACTGGCAGATCGGGATAGATGATGGTCGGAACGGCGGCGCGCCGTAATTCACGGGTACTCATATCAGCATCGTCACCTATTATCGGGCCTGAAGGAGCGTGGATGAAATACGTATACGCATTGCTGGTTGTCCTGATCCTTGCGGTGGGGGCGCTGACGCTCGATCCATCGCTCGTGTCTGTCGGCGGAACACCGCTCTCGTTGATCTATCCGGTCAACCAGATGATCGCGGTTCGCGGTGTTGTCGCCGCTGTCTGTGGGCTCGTCGGCATCATTGTTCTCATCATGGCGCTCGTTCGAGCCCTCATGTTCCGCAAGGGTGCCTTCATTGCTGTCCTCGGCGTCGGTCTCCTCGCCATCGCCGGCGGACATCTGCTCATTCTGTCAGATCGAGGGCTGGACAACCCGGGTGCGCTTCCACCGGATTACGGCCTCACCCACGTGGCAGAGGGAACCGGGGAAGTAACAGTCCTCTCGTACAATACGCTGGGCGGCGAGACGGCGATGACAGATATCGCGACGATCGTGATGGACAACGGCGTTGACGTTGTCGTCCTGTCGGAGACATCCACGGCGAACGGGGAGGCTCTTGCCGCCTCACTCGCGGCGGCAGGGCAGGGCTTCACCGTCTACTCGTCGGGAGCCGATCCGTACAATCCCGAGATCGAATCGACGGTCGTCGTACTATCCGATGCTCTCGGCGAATACCGTCAAGGCCCCGATATCGGGCTGACCTGGGGTTCCCTCCATCTGCGCTCCGTCTCGGGCGGCCCCGACATCATCGCCGTCCACCCCGTTGCCCCCGTGCGTGGCCTCGAGGAATCGTGGCGATCGGACATCGAACGTGTCTACGCCCAGTGCGGAGCCGCCAATACGATCATGGCTGGTGATTTCAACTCCACCATCGACCATATGCTGGCGACTGGTGCGAGCTGCCGGTCGGCTCTCGACGGCTACGTCGGCGGATATGGGACATGGCCGGCATCTGTCCCCGGGATCTTCGGATCACCGATCGACAATGTCTTCACGGACTGGACGACAAAGGCGGCCGCCGTCGTCGAGGTGGGAAACTCTGACCATCGAGGCGTGCTCGTCCGTCTCAGCCGTTAACAGGGCTACTCGAAGAGTGCGGCCAGGCGGCTGAGGGAGTCAGTCCAGAACTCGGTCGTCTCCTGCACCGACTCCCGCTGAAGGCGCGTGTGGGTGACGCTCAACCGGCACCGGGGGCGTCCGCTCTTCGTGGGCGGCGCCTGCTCGATGAAGAACGTGACACGCGTTCGCTCCCCGCCATCGAAACGGATCGATGCCGATGATTGGGAGAGAGCATTGAGTTCCAGATCGAGCCAGTCACGGCGCAGATCATCGTCCGTCACGTAGGGCCACACGGCCGTCGCGGCGGCCGAGATCGACTTCGAGTGGCTGACCTCGAAGCTTCCCTCTCCCGTGTGGCCGGGAGCGCGAGACTGTTCATAGCGGATCGTCACGCCCTGCGCCCACCACGCATCGACCTCGTGTTTGCCGCCCAACCAGCGGGCGATCGTGGCATGATCCCACGATGCTGCACCCGCCTCGTCGAGGAGCTCGAACCATTCCTCCTGGGAGCGTCCCGTCGCTTTGAGGATTGTCGAGTCCGACTCCTCGAATACTGGCGTATCCGCTGTTTCTCCATGCTCGGCCATACCACGACCTTACGCCTGTCAGCCGTGCGATTGGTGACTTTCATCAGGGCGGGCGGCCTGTGATCACCGTTCCATCTTCGCAGCGAATAGAGATCCCGAGCCCGACCCTGGTACACAATAGATCGGTGATGAGCAAGAAGAGTGCAAGCGACCGTCAGATCCTGGAATGGCGGAGGAATCTCGCCGAAGAGCTTGCCGAATACAGGATCTATCGGCGCCTCGCGCAGAAGCGCGATGGCGAGGAACGAGAGATCCTCCTCGAACTTGCCGAAGCGGAGAAGCGACACGCGCTGCACTGGGAGATGCTTCTCGGCGACAAGGTGGGCAAGCCGCTGCGTCCGTCCTTCAGAACGCTCCTCCTCGGGCTGTTGGCGCGCTGGTTCGGCTTCGTCTTCGCTCTCGCACTCATCCAGACCTCCGAGGAGCGCGCCACTGAACGCCGCTCGGATGATGACGACTGGGGTACCCCGTCGATGGCAGCGGATGAGGCCGTTCACGCGGAGGTCATCCGGGCCCTTGCAACGCGCGGCCGCAACTCGATGTCGGGCACCTTCCGCGCGGCAGTCTTCGGCGCGAACGATGGTCTCGTCTCCAACCTTGCCCTCGTCATCGGTGTTGCCGCCGCCGGCATCGACAACTCGACCGTCCTCCTCACCGGAGCGTCGGGTCTCCTTGCGGGCGCACTGTCGATGGCGGCAGGCGAATGGGTGTCGGTAAGGTCCCAGCGTGAACTCCTCGACGCCTCGACCCCGGACGAGAACTCGAACAGCCTGCTTCCGGCGCTCGATTATGACGCGAACGAACTCGCCCTCGTCTATCGTGCCCGCGGCCTGTCCCAGGACGAGGCGGAGCGTCTCGCCGGTGCGGCATTCGAGAAGATGCGCGCCCAGGAGAGCGTGAACGCCCTCGACACTCACACGGCTGATTTCGAGGAGATCGGCTCACCGTGGCGTGCGGCCACCTCCTCCTTCCTGTTCTTCGCAACCGGTGCAGTCATCCCCATCATCCCGTTCATCTTCACCTCCGGCATGGTGGCCGTTCTTATCGCGACCGTCCTCGTCGGCATCGCCCTGCTCTTCACCGGTGGCGTCGTGGGCGTCCTCTCCGGCAAGCCCCCGTTCCCCCGCGCCATGAGGCAGCTCCTCATCGGCTACAGCGCCGGCATCATCACCTTTGCTCTCGGTCTGCTTTTCGGCACAACTGCTTAACAATGTGGCAATAGTTCTCTAAACTCTATGTATGGAGACGCTAGAGATTACCGATGCCGTCAGGAAGCGTGCCCGAGGGACGCTGCTCGCCTCAGCGATTGGAGATGCTCTCGGCGTCCCGTACGAGTTCGAGACGATCCCTCTCGTGGGCGACCCCCAGCCGCTCGGCGGCGGGCTGGGCGATTACGAGCCGGGAGAGTGGTCTGATGACACGCAGATGGCGATCTGTATCGCCCAGGTTGCCGCGACAGGAGTCCGGCTGACATCCCAGGCCGCACAGGACGAGATCGCGACAAAGTTTCTTGCATGGGCGAAGGACGGGGCGACCGATATCGGAATCCAGACGTCTCGGGTTCTCGCCGATGCTCGACGGCGCGAGGGAACCGCCTCGCAGCGTCTGCGGGCCGCCTCAGCCTATTTCTCCGCCACCTCGGACCGTGCGGCTGGCAACGGTGCCCTCATGAGGACCGCACCGGTTGGTCTGGCGTTCCTCTACGACCGTGAGCTCACGGCCCAGGCTGCCCGTGAGATTGCGGCTCTCACCCACACGGACCCGATGGTGGGGGACACGTGTGTGCTCTGGTCCGAGGCGATCCGCCACGCTGTCATGACGGGACGGATCGATATCTACGCGGGCCTCGATCTCCTTCATCCCGATGTTCATTCCTCCATGATCGCCACGCTGCAGGAGGCGGAGGAGCCCGATTTCAGGCCGGAGGCGAATTCCTTCACGATCACGGCCATGCAATCCGCATGGCATGCTGTCGTGATGGCCAAGGATCGTGAGGATCCGATCCGTGAGGGTCTTTTCGAGGCCGTCCGCCAGGGATCTGATACTGACACGACGGCCGCGATCGCGGGCGCGCTCCTCGGTGCCGCTTTCGGAGAGGACGTCGCACCCGATTACGAGGTGCACGGCTGGCCCGGGTTGACGGGCAAGGATCTTGCCGATCTGGGTGAGACGATCGTGGAGAAGTGCCGGCCCCGCTACTGAGGATCGAACGGTCCCGGCCAGATACCGCTATCGGCCGGGACAGCCCTTCTCCAGCTCGTCGATCTTGGCCATGAGCTCGAAGCCGTCCTGCCCTGAGATTGTCGGAACCCCATAGCGCGCCTCGTCGTCGTCGAAGCGTCGCTCATCGATCGCTTCCGTCAGGCCGTGTGAGAGGACCTGCTCGACGGGATTGAGCTGACGAATGGCGATACCGGCGACGTGACGCGGATGCTCTCGTGCCAGCTCATCGAAGATGATCGGGTCGTGTTGCCCATCGTCACCGACGAGGAACCATTTGATCTCCGGGAAGGTGATGATGAGATTGCGCAGCTGTGTCTTCTTGTGTTCCTGGCCGGAGCGGAAGATGCCGGTGGGGGTGGGGCCCCAGTCGGTGAGCAGGAGCGGGCCCGTGGGGAAGCCGTTGAGCGTGAGAAACACCTCGAGCGTGGGCAGCGTGTTCCAGGCCCCGGTTGACAGGTAGAAGACCGGAGCATCGGGCAGGTCGTCCAACAGTTCACGGTAGAAGCGTGCCATCCCAGGGACAGCCTTGCGCGTATTCGTGTGCCGCACCCACGAGTTCCATGCGGCAAGGGCCGCACGGGGCAGCCACGTGACCATGACCGTGTCGTCAATATCCGACACCATGCCGTACGTGGCGGTCGGCTTCACGACCAAGACCTTCGCCGTGATGGGTTCCGCCGCGGCCGCCTCGATCCGCACCTCATGCCAGCCCGGCTCGAGGCCGTGATCCTGGACGAGAACATCTATATAGCCGGACCGATCCGTCCGAGTGGAGATCACCTTGTCGCCGGCGTGAACGGTGACGGGCAGGAAGCCGACCTGAGTCGTGAAGAACTGCCGCCATCCCCGCTGCGCAGTTTCGGAGAGCTTCTCGGCCTGCTCGAAAGCTTCCTTCACCTGCCCGAGGACCGTGTGCGTTGCGGGTGGGAGTCGAGGCGGCTTGAAGAGCGGCTTGCTATCCGGATCGGCCATGACGGCCCGCCCCAACACGTGCAGCGACGAGGTCGAGCCATAGCCGGTGAAACCGATGATGGCGGGCCGCCAACCCCTGTTGACGCGTTTGACCGTGCCCCGACGGTTGAGGGAATCTTCGAGTCGTCGAGCGACGTCAGCGAGTGCCATGACGTCAAGCATACGGCGTTGTCATGGCGAAACGGTTGACATTGTGGACGGTGAGAACCCGGCATTGAGGGGCTGTGGAAAGAGCCTGGGAGAACTCTGGCCCCGTTTGGGGCACATGTTCCCGAAACGCTGTCGTGCATGCGCGGGGAGACTTAGACTCCATAGCAATGACAGCTCTCCTCGATATGCACGAAGCCCCGGTTGTGGGGCGCAGCCGTGCCCGCGAAGCGGGAACAGTTCTCGCCGTGATCGCTCTCCTTGCGGGACTGAATGCCCTCGCACACTTCTCGCCCCTCTCGGTCTGGTTCTTCACCGTGCCTGCTGGGGTTGCCGTGATTCTCGCGATCGGCCGGGCGCGTGGACTGACGTGGGCGGAGATCGGGTTGTCTCCCCGCTATGTCAAGAAGGGTCTCGCCTATGGCGGGATCGCGGCCGGAGTCGTTGCGGCCGGCGTGATAGCAGGTGTCCTACTGCCGTTCACGAGGGACTTCTTCCTCGACGAGGGCTATGCCTCTGCACGGAAGGCGCTTCTCGCGGCTTTCGTCCTCATTCCCATCCAGACCGTACTCCCGGAAGAACTTGCCTTCCGCGGCATCCTGCACAGCTCGCTCCGCCGTCTTGGCGGCATGAAGACCGTCTTCGTGGCCGGTTCTCTTCTCTTCGGCCTCTGGCATGTCGCATCGTCACTGTCCCTCACGGCAGGCAACGAGGGGCTGACGGCCGCACTGGGCTCTGGAACTGGCGCACAGTGGGCGGGGATCGGCCTGGCAGTGCTCGCGACGTCCCTGGCGGGCGTGGCCTTCACATGGCTGCGGCACCGCTCCAACTCGATCATCGCACCCATCGGGCTCCACTGGGCGTTCAACGCGTTCGGCGCCCTCGCAGCCGCGGCAGTCTTCCGCATGTGACGGTGTGATGTCCTGCCGTTTCCGGCAGGACATCACATACTCAGGAGGCTGTTGTGCCCCCAAGCGCGGCTGAGACGACACGCTTCGCTTCGTCTTGGACCTGGGAGAGATGATCAGCGCCCTTGAAGGATTCTGCATAGATCTTGTAGACGTCCTCCGTACCGGAGGGACGGGCCGCGAACCACGCGTTCTCCGTCGTGACCTTGAGCCCGCCGATCGGTTCGCCGTTGCCGGGGGCTGTGACGAGACGATCGGTGATGGTCTCCCCGGCCAGCTCCGTTGCCGTGACGTCCGAGGGAGAGAGGGCGGCCAGCTTCTCTTTCTCCTCCTTCGATGCCGCGGCATCGATCCTGGCGTAGGCAGACGGGCTGTACGTGGCGACAAGGTCGGCATGCAGCTGCGAGGGAGTCTTGCCCGTGACGGCGGTGATCTCGGCCGCGAGCAGGCACATGACGAGACCATCCTTGTCCGTTGTCCACACGGTTCCGTCCTTGCGGAGGAAGGACGCACCAGCGGACTCCTCCCCGCCGAAGCCGAGAGAACCATCCAAGAGTCCCGGAACGAAGTGCTTGAAGCCGACGGGAACCTCGACGAGACGGCGGCCCAGGCCGGCCGCGACTCGGTCGATGAGGGCGGAGGAGACAAGAGTCTTGCCGATCCCCGCGTCCGTGCGCCAACCATCCCGGTGGGTGTACAGATAGTCGATGGCGACCGCGAGGAAATGGTTCGGATTCATGAGACCGCCGTCCCTGGTGACGATGCCGTGCCGGTCCGCGTCAGCGTCGTTGCCTGTGGCGATGTCGAACGGAGCATCTCCGCTCATGCGCTCGCGCAACGCCGCCATCGCATACGGGGAGGAGCAGTCCATGCGGATCTTGCCGTCCCAGTCCAGGCTCATGAACTGCCACGTCGGATCGACGTCTGGGTTGACCACTGTCAGGTCGATCCCGTAGCGCTCCGCGATCGCGCCCCAATAGTAGACGGATGCTCCGCCCATGGGGTCGGCGCCGATGCTCACACCTGCGCGGCGAATCGCCTCCATGTCGATGACATTCTCGAGGTCGTCGACGTAGGCAGACAGGAAGTCGTGCGTGCATGTCGTCCGCGCAACCCTGGCCTCCTCGTACGGCATGCGGGGGATGGCGCGCCAGTCCTTCATGAGCTCATTCGCTCTCGCGGCGATCTTCTTCGTCGCCTGCGAGTCGGCGGGACCACCGGTGGGCGGGTTGTATTTGAAACCACCGTCTCGCGGCGGGTTGTGGGAGGGCGTGATGACGATGCCGTCCGAAAGGCCCGGGCCCTCGGTGCGGACTCCCTCCTCCGTCCCCGCGCCATTGGCCCGAAGGATAGCAAGCGACACGGCGGGCGTGGGAGTGTATCCGTTTCGAGCATCGATCCGGATCCTGACCCCGGCGGCGGCCAGGACTTCGATCGCGGTGCGCTGGGCAGGCTCTGACAGGGCGTGCGTGTCACGGCCGATGTACAGATCGCCGTCGTAGCCGCACTCGCGGCGGTATTCGACGATGGCGGCGGTCATGGCAGCGATATGGCCTTCGTTGAACGCGCCATCGAGCGATGAGCCGCGATGCCCGGAGGTCCCGAAGACGACGGGCTCGACCGGTTCGCGGTCGTAGTAGGCGGACAATACCTCGTCAACATCGATGAGGTCTTCTGGACGTGCTTGGGTTCCTGCGCGATCGCTCATACCCCAATCTTGCCATTGAAAGGGTTGCGATGGGGAGGAAGTTCGCCCGCTATCGAACCGGTTCGATGACCTGCCAGCGTTCGTGACGATACACCGTCGCCCATTCGCCGCCGAAGCGATCCTTAGCCCACTCCTCGGCGTCCCGTCCCAGACGCCACCAGTTGACGGCGATCGCGTCCGGTTCAACCTCCCCCAGCGTCCCATACCAGTAGGTGTCCGTCTGTGGGGCAAGGTAGGCCAGCAGAGACAGGTCGGTTGCGACAGTCTCGTAGCTCTGAGCCACGGCGAGTGCCCCGGAGGCGTCAGCCTCCCACCCGTCGCGATCCCACAGGATCGAGATGTTCGTCTGCGTCAGCATCCCGACCGAGGTGATGAATGCGATGAGGGGGGCGATCCTCGACCAGCGGCCTCTCGCGGCGTCGATAAGGGCAACGGCAGCGATGGGGATGAGGGGTGCCGAATAGTGGAACTCCCATCCCCAGTAGTAGGTGACGTTGCCGACGAAGCGCCACGCCAGTGTCGGCGCCATGACGAGCATCCACGGCGACCTCACGCCGATGATCCCCGCCGCCAGGGCGAGGAGGGCAAGAGTGAGGATCTTCTCCCCGGCACCCGCCGTGATCTGGTTCAGCAGCGACAGATTATCGGTGTAAATCCCACTGTCCCTGCGGGTTGAGGGCGGGCAGGATGACCATGGTTGCCAGAACGAACCAGGAGACGCCCCACGCCACGAAGAAGGCGCCGTAGCGGAGCGACGTGCGACTGCGTTCGCGCAGATAGGCAGCAACACCGAACGCCGCCACCGTCAGCCCCAAGTCTTCCTTGACGAAGACGAGGAGAGAGATGGCGATGGCTGCTTGTGGGAGAGATCCTCGCACCCACCAGACCAGACAAGACCGAAGGCGAGGAGGGGGACAGCGAAAGCGATCTCGTGGAACTGTGCCCACACGGCGTTGATCAGGCCCCACGAGAGGACGTAGGAGGCGCCCACGAGGAGGGCAGACCGGCGGCCGAGTCTCTCCTCGGCAAGGCTGACGATCGGCCACGCCGAGAGGGCAAACATCCCTGCCTGGATGACGAGCAGAGTGAAACCGGTGGGGAAGAGCCGGAAGAACGGGGCAAGGAGGACGAGTATCGGGTGGAAGTGATCCCCGAGCAGGTTGTAGCCCTCACCCTTGATGTTGACGATCGGGGTGTCGAGACGAGCGTAAGCGTCCGCGAGCTGGGTGAAGATGCCAAGATCCCACGAGGGCGAGATGTAGTTGTCCCACATGATCCACGACAGCGCCGTATAGAGAACGAAAGCCCCTGCCGTGAATCCTGCGGGGAGCAGGAGTCGTCTCACACGAGGTCCTTGCGCTGCAGGTAGCGGAGCGCGAACCAGCCGAGAGGGACCCGCCCCCAGAAGGTGAACAGGCGGTAGATGAGAGCCGTGGAGAGCGCAATGGAGTAGGGGATCCCGGCTACCGCCAATCCGCCGGTCAGAGCAGCCTCGACGGGGCCGATGCCGCCGGGGGAGGGAACGACAGAACCGAGCGTGTTGGAGATGAGGAACGTGATCGCGAGCGTCATGACCGGGAGCGAGTAGCCGAAGGATGCGAGAGCGAAACCGAAGGCCATGACATATCCGACGGACTGGAGCAGAGACCCTGCGACACCGAGAAGGATCCGGTCAGGATGCGTTGTCAGCCAGACCACGCGGGGCCACACCTGCTCGAACGTTGGCCGCACCTTCGCGAACAGCCAGCGGCGCAGGGGCTTGATGAGCAGGAGGGCGGCGATCAGGGCGATGATCGTGAGGATGGTGAAGATGAGGGACCCTGACGGCAGCGCCAGAGCACCGATCTGCCCCGTGAGCAGAGAGATCAGCAGCAGCGTCAGAATGGTCGTCAACAGCTGGGCGATCTGGACGAGCGACACGGTAGCGACGCCGAGCGTCGTGGGGATGCCCTTCTTGTTGAGATAGCGCAGGTTGAGGGCTGCGGGGCCGATGCCGGCCGGCACGACAAGCGTGATGATCGATGCCGCGACCTGGACGGTCGCGGTCTCCGCAATCGGCAGCTTCTCCGGCGTGTATGCCTTGAGGTGGAGGGCGGCCCCGAAATAGGTGAGGACGGATCCTGCGACGAATGCGATGGCCAGATAGACGGGGTTGGCCTGCCTGATTGCCGCCCACACGTCAGAGAAGTTGATCGAGCCGAGAAGAATGTACAGGGCCAGCACGCCCACGATGACGGAGGTGACCGTCTTGGGAGAGAACCGCCGCACCTCGATCTGCGTGGGGGCGTCACTCGAGGGCACCTTCGCCGCGATCGCTTCGCGCAGGCTCTTCGAGGTCTTGCCGTCCAGGTGGGAGAGAGTCTGGCGGGGCATGATGCTGCGCTGCATGATCGGTGCGGTCGTCATGAGCTGCTCGCGCCCATTGACCCGCTCGAACGATGCGAGAGCGCGCTCCACACCGACGATGGTGGCCAGCATGGCGAGACCCTGCGCGAGGTCGATGCGGCGTGAGATCTCCGAGGATGCGATCGTGCCGTCATGCCAGTTCGTGACGATCAGTTCGCCGTTGTCGACGAGGACGATCCCGGCGTGGATGTTGCGGTGGGCGAGACCGCCTCGATGAGCGGTGATGAGCACATCCCACAGCTGGTCGATGACGTCATCCGTCAGATCATCGACGGGCACCTTGTGGAGGGACGGTGCCCGCAGAAGCTTCGTCACGATGATGGCGGAATCGTCCGAGGATGAGACGCCGACAAGATCGGGGCCGATGATGCCGTTGTGCTGGGCCGCCAGGGTCATGAGAGCCACCTGGTCGGCCGTGTCGTGAATGGTCGAGTCTGACCGCCGGTACTGGATCCGCAGGCGGATCTTCGACCATGTGGAGGACAGCCAGGAGAGGATATGGCGGTCTCCGTCCAACACTGAGGCGTGATGGGCCACCCCGGCACTGTCGATGATGATGTAGTTGCGCGAGACCGTGTCCGAGGTGGGCACCGTCATCGCCTCATAGTCCTCGAAGACCGCGACCGGGTCGACAAGCGCTTCCGGAACGATCGATTCCGTCTTCGAATCCTCATCGACGATGTCGATCGGATCGAAGGTGCGGTTGATGAACTCCTGGAGCTGTGTGATGCCGAAGCGGTCCAGGTAGCCCACGGGAGAAGACGTCGTGACCCGCCACGCGTACAGGTTGTCGATGTCGATGTCGGATCCGACGCGCACGATCTCGGTCGCGTCGATGCCCGCGCGTCGAACGAGACGAACGAGGTTGAGGCCGCTGGCACGCTCGGGGATCGTGCCGAGGATGAAGACGACCAGCTGGCCCACCATCGATCCGAGGAGGACGATCGAGAGCGCGCCGGGGAGAGTCTGCTGGCCCTGGAGAATAGACAGGATGACAACCGTCCACAGGAGCGGCCACGTCCATCGCACCGACACGAGCGAACCCCTCGTGCCCGCCGCCGTGCACAGGGCAGAAATGATCGCCATATAGGGAACGAGGAGGACGAGCGACTGTCCCTCGACCGCGACGGCCAATGTCGTGGTGACCGGTGACTCGGGGAGGTACTCCTTGAGGAACCAGACGGTCACGTTCGACAGCGCCCCCGCGAGAGCCATGGCGAGCACTGCGCTCGACAGGGCACGCCAGCGTCTCGTCCACATGAGCTCGATGAGGACCGCGAGAGGTGCGAAGAACGTCAGCAGGCCTTCCAGCACGTTGACGGGCACGATGAAAACGGTCGTCAAGACGTGGTTGGTGGCCTCCCGCACGTCGGTTGTCACCGCCAGCGTCGTCGACGAGGCGTAGACCGAGAAGGCGAGAATGGCGACGATTCCGAGCAGGGACATGGACGCGCCGACAAGATCGCGCGGTTGACGTATCCACCTGTCCTCGGTATCGACGAGGAGAGCGGCTCTCCGGTTCATAGCTGGGTTTCTAGCGGTCCCGGTTGTAGGGATCGATTCCCTGGCGTTGAATGTCGACAAGCGAATAGTCACCGGCCTTGGCAATGGCGGCGTGAAGCTCATCATCGCTCGCGGAACCGGTCACGATGATCGTGGCCGCCGAATCGGCGGTCAACGTCACCATGATCTCGTTCAGGGCGCCGATGTTCTCCAGCTGCTCTGTCACCTTGGCAACGTCAGCGTCTGTGGCGATGGATGTAACCTTGAGTTGTATCAAAGTCGTCCTCCTCTGTGTTCTCGGCGCCAGATGACGCTTCCTGTGTCGGCTCTGCGGGCCTGCCTGACGCGGCACCCTCTGAAGTTTCCGGCGTGACGGGCTGTGCGGCGGCAAGCCTGCCGAGCCGAGCATCCAGGAGCCAGTCGGGGGTGGCGGAACCGGGGCGCGGGAACTCCGCAAGGTCCCTCTCCCACTCGTCGACGGGAACCTGGGCGGCCCACATCGGCTTGTCCGACTTATTGAAACCGAAATTGCCGGTGCCTGTCGCGTCGAAAACGAACTTCGCGATAAAGAAGCCGCCGTCCTCCTTCGAGTACGTGTTCTTCTTGAGCTGACGGGTGTAGTGGACGATCGCGGTGGGGATCGAGGTGATGCGAGTACTCTCGCCATCCTTGCTGTACTCGGCATGGAAGACGAAATGGTTGCCCACAACCTGCATGAACATCGTGATCGACGTGAAGCCCGCGGGCACGGCGTTGACGAGGAGCCTGTAGATATCGGGGATGAGTGACTTTGTGTCGGTCAGATCCTTCCCCATGAGGTCGCTTGGCGTGGCCGGCTGGATCTCGTCGATAACCCACGTCTTCGGGGTGGCGACACGAGCCTGGGCCTGGACGCCCTCGAGGGGGACTGCCTTGACGAACACGGTGGGCGCGTAGCGGGAGAAACCGTTGGCCCGCGTGTAGGGGGCGTCGGGGAGGAGCGACTGCACTTCGAGGAGCATCTCCCCGTCCCGCCGGATGGGGCGGAGCACGCGAGACGGCACACCGTCAACCTTCGCGATCTTCTGCGCCTCGTAGATCTCCATGTCATCCGTGTAGGCGATCCGTTTCGCGAACAGTCCCGAGTCGATCTGCTCGAAGCCGTTCTCGACGGTCGGTGCGGCAGGGGAGACCATGGTGACGGCGACAGGCTTGCCATCCTCCAGCTCCACGTCGCACGGGATCTCACCCCAGGACCGTTTGATGACGGTGCCGAGGAAGTTGGTGGGAACGATGGCCTTGAAGCCGTTCTCCGTCTCCCATCCGTAGGCGATGCCGTGGTAGGCGGCCACCATGTCGGGTTCGGACTGGCCCGGCTCGAACTTCCAGATCGACGATCCCTCTGTCACGCGGGTCGGTTCGATCCACAGCAGGTCCGTCTCGATACCGGCCGCTTTCGCCACGCCCGTCGCATCGAACGGAAGCACCTCGAAGATACCGCCGAGGAAGGCGCGCGGATCCAGGGGGCCGACCGCGTGGCGGGACTGCACGAGCGGGCCCGCGACGAGTTCCAAGACATAGAACGGCTCGTCCGCCTTGTAGGGGCTGTCTGTGAAACCGATCTGGAACAGTTCGATAAGATCCGCGATCTCCGTGATCTCGTCAATGTCTTCGGAATCCACGGCCAAGCCCGAAACATAGTCGAGCCCGTTCTCCAGGTATCCACGCAGCTGGCCGGGAGTCAGTGGGAGAGTGTAAGTATTCGACACGATTCCTCAATCTTTCTGGTCCTCTATCGAGGGTACTGCATTACGCTAGTCCCATGCGTCTTGGAGTTCTCGATATCGGTTCAAATACCGTCCACATGCTTGTCGTGGATGCTCACTATGGAGCCCGGCCGGCTCCCGCAGCCGATGATCGCACGGTGATCCGGCTGATGAAGTATCTCGATGAAGACAATCGGGTGACGGACGAGGGCGTGATCCAACTCCGGGAGGCCGTCAGCCGCGCCATGCTGTTCGCGGAACGCTTCGGAGCGAAAGAAGTGATCGGCATGGCCACGTCCGCACTCCGGGAGGCGGACAACGGGCCAGAGGTTCTCGCGGGTCTTGAAGAACTCGCCGGCATTAATCTCACAGTCCTCTCCGGGAAGCAGGAAGCGGATCTGACCTTCCTTGCCGCCCGCCGCTGGCACGGCTGGGGTGCGGGCCGGCTCCTCGTCCTCGACATCGGAGGGGGTTCCTTCGAAGCCGCGTACGGAATCGACGAGAACCCCGAATTCTCGGCATCTGTTCCGCTTGGCGCGGGGCGGCTGACGAAGAAGTTCCTCCACGATGATCCCCCGACACCGGAACAGATCTCCCTCATGAGGGACTACATCAAGAAAGAGATGAAGCCGCTCGCCGAGTCTCTCAAGCAGCTTCCCCGCCCTGACCATGTCGTCGGCACGTCCAAGACATTCCGCTCTCTCGCTCGGCTCGGCGGGCAGCTTGTCGCCGTTGTCGGCCCCACCGAGCGCCGCCGCATGTCACGCTCCGACCTTGAGGACTGGGTGGGCAGGCTCGCGAAGATCCCGGCAGCGGCACGAACCGAGCTTCCCGGCATCACGCCCGAACGAACCTTCCAGATCGTGGCAGGCGCCGAAGTTGCCTGGCGTGCCATGAAATCTCTCAAGCTCGACCGGATCGAGATATGTCCGTGGGCGATGAGAGAGGGCGCGATCCTGCACTACCTCGAGGGTCAGATGCGGAACGGCGAGTAGAGCGGAGGGGAGCAGTAACCTGCTCCCCTCCCTGTCGGTGCTCCTATGCCTCTGGATCATCCGCCTCGCGGCGCTTGATCCTCACGTTGTTGACGGTGCGCCGGCCGATCCACCAGACAAGGAATGCGACGACGCAGACGATGACGATCTTCGAGAGCGTGCCCACCCATCCTTCGACCCGGGTCCAGTTCTCGCCGAGAACATAGCCGGCATAGATCAGCGCCGTGTTCCAGATAAGGGAGCCGGTGAGCGTCAGCGCCGTGAAGGTCACGAATCTCATGCGTGTCACGCCCGCAGGAATCGAGATCAACGATCGGAAGATCGGGATCATGCGTCCCAGGAGGACGGTCCACTTGCCGTGCCGATCGAACCACGCCTCCGTGCGGACGATGTCGTCCACGTTGACGAGGGGGAGGGCGCCCATGATGGCGCGGGTGCGTTCGCGGCCGAGGGCTGCGCCGACGCCATACAGCAGCCAGGCCCCGACAACGGAGCCGGCCGTGCACCAGAGGATCATCTCGACGAGCCCGAGGCTGCCGAGGGAGGCCGTGAATCCCGCAAGGGGGAGGATGATCTCCGAGGGGAGGGGCGGGAAGAGGTTCTCGAGCCCGATGAGGAGGAAGGCCCCGAATCCACCCAGGGTCTCCATGACATCGACGGCCCAGCCGGCCACGCCGGTCAGTTCTTGATCCATTATTCTCCCAGGTAGTCGACGAGCTTCGAGGCGAGGCCCGTGTAGGTGGCGGGGGTGAGTGCGAGGAGACGCGCCTCCACATCGGCGGGGATGCCGAGGGACGCAATGAACTCACGCATGAGCGGCTCCGTCACCTTCTGGCCACGGGTGAGGTCCTTGAGCCGTTCATACGGATTCTCCATGCCTTCTGCCCCATTGATCGCGGCAGCCCTCATGGCCTGCTGAATGGGTTCCCCGAGAACCTCCCAGGCGTTGTCGAGATCCCTTTCCAGGGCTTCCGTTCCCACATCGAGGCCGGCGAGTCCGCGAGACACGTTGTCGATGGCGAGGAGGGAATGCCCGAAAGCGACACCGATGTTGCGCTGCGTGCTCGAATCCGTCAGATCCCTCTGCATGCGGGACGTGACGAGAGTGGCACCGAGGACATCAAGGAGTGCGCTCGAGATCTCGAGATTCGCCTCGGCGTTCTCGAAACGAATGGGGTTCACCTTGTGCGGCATCGTCGACGAACCCGTCGATCCCTGCGCCGCGAGGTTCTGGTGGAAATAGTCGAGCGAGATATAGGTCCACATGTCTGTTGCGATGTTGTGGAGGATGCGATTGAACCGTGCCATGTCCGCATAGAGCTCTGACTGCCAGTCATGGGATTCGATCTGCGTCGTCAACGGATTCCAGGTGAGGCCGAGTGATTCGACGAATCGGCGCGAATGCGCGATCCAGTCCACGTCGGGCAGGGCGGCGACATGTGCGCCGTACGTGCCCGTCGCACCGTTGATCTTGCCCAGGTAGTCGGCGGCGCTGATGCGGTCGAGCTGGCGGGTGAGCCGCCACGCGAACACCGCCATCTCCTTCCCCAGCGTTGTGGGGGTCGCGGTCTGCCCGTGCGTGCGCGACAGCATCGGCTGGTCGCGGTGTTCAATCGCGAGATCCGCGAACTGCTGCGTGAGCTTGCGTGCGGCAGGCAGCCAGACTCGGTTGACAGCATCCCGAATCGTGAGCGCGTAGGCAAGGTTGTTGATGTCTTCTGACGTGCAGAAGATGTGCACGATATCGGGGTATTTGACGCGCTTGCGCAGGTAGTATTCGACGGCCTTGACGTCGTGGCGCGTCTCAGCCTCAATGCCTGCAAGTTCGGCGATGTCCACCTGGATGTTACGGAGTTCGTCGCGTTCATCCGCGCTGAACTCGCCGGGCAGGATGCCGGCGTCAACGAGGTAGATGAGCCACTCGACCTCGACCGTCACCCGAGCCCGGTTGAGGGCGTCCTCGGAGAGGTAGTCGACGAGTGGGGAGACGTAGGATGCGTATCGACCATCAAGCGGGCTGAGTGTGCTCATGTGCACCACCCTAACGAACGCGGTGGGCGAGACGGGATAGGGGGTTCACATTGTGGCGCGTCTCCCGCGGCGCAGCGGGAGCCAGAGCGGAAGATGATCGTATGACGTCACATGCTAAGCCCTGGACGATGCACTATCGCGGAGTGCCCGAGAATATCGAGAGCCCGACGGGTTCCCTCATCGACCTCCTCGATGACGCAGTCGCGGGCGCGGGCGATCGTCCGGCGCTCACGTTCGACGGCCGCGAGACGAGCTACGCGGAACTGGGGCGCCAGGTGGCGTCCGTGGCCGAGGGCCTGCGTCGTCTCGGGGTTGGGGTCGGGGATCGTGTTGCGCTCCTGCTCCCCGACTGCCCCCAGCATGTCGTCGCGTTCTTCGCGGTGCTCCGACTTGGCGCTATCGTGGTCGACCACGACCCGCGCTCGACCAAACGCGACCTGCGGGCCATGTTCCACGATCATGGTGCACGCGTGGCGATAGCGTGGGACAAATCGGTTGCCAAGATCTCGGGCAGAGGTTTTGCGCTCGATACGATTGTCGCCGTCACCCTCCTCGACGAGCTATCCCGTCGTACGAGAATGTCTCTCAGTCTGCCCTTCCCGACATCGCGGAGCAGGAGAGCCGAGTTGACGGCCTCGACGGAGGGGACCGTGGCGTGGGCCTCTCTCAGGTCAAACCCTCCCCTGGCGCACGATCATCCCCGCCCCGCGGCGGACGACCCAGCCATGATCTCCTATACGGCCCGCTTCAAGGGCGCGATGCTTTCTCATCTCAACCTGCACGCGAGCGCCCGTCAGGCAGCATCGTGGCTGGGTCAGTCCGGGCCCACCATCTATGCGCTGGTGCCCTCCCATGCCTTCGTGACGGTGATGGTGGTGGGGATGGCGATGGAGGGGAACCTTGTTCTTTTCTACTCGGCCGATGCCGATGCTGTTCTCGATGCTGCCGCCTCACGTGCCCCCACTGTCATGTGGACAGTTCCGCCGATGTTCGCGGCTCTAGCGGAGCGGCGGCGGGGCGTCGACTTGACGGTGAGCATCAGCATCTCCCCGGTTCCCGTCAGAGATGACATCGCGAGCATGTGGGAGTCTCTCACGGGCGGCGTTCTCATCGAAACGTATGGAATGGCAGAGTGCTCCCACCTCGCACTGGGGCACCCCTGCCATCTTTCGCACCGTACGGGGACGGCTGGTATTCCGCTTCCGTCAACGCAGATGAGAGTGGAGCCGCGTGCCGCTGGCCACGGAGAGCTCCTTCTTCGCGGCCCCCAGGTCTTCTCGGGTTATTGGGGCGATGAGGAGGAGACGCGAAAGGCACTGTCAGCGGACGGATGGCTGCACACGGGTGATCTCGTGACGGTGGACGAGGACGGTTTCGTGACCGTCATCGACCCCATAGGCGATCTCATCGCCACGGCCGGAATGACAGTCGTCCCCTCCGAGGTGGAGAGTGTTCTTATCACCCATCCGAGCATTGCGGCGGCAGCCGTCATCGGTTTCGACCGTGGGGCTGGGCCCGACATCATCGGCGCTGTCGTCATCGCGAAAGGCGTCACGCTGGACACGGAAGACGTTCGCTCACTGTGCCGCCAGCATCTCCCCGAGCATGCTGTGCCCCGCCGTATCGTTCCCGTGCTCGAGCTGCCGACATTGCCGTCTGGTGTGGTCGACCGGAAGCAGGTCAGGGCAGAGATCGAGCCCTACCTCACCCAATGAGGCCCGGGTCAGGGCCTGCCCCGTCGAAGTCAGAGGTATGCCGCTGCTGCGCTGACCGTGCGCGTCCCGTAGGGGCCGCCGAAGAGTGAGGCGTGAACGATGAGGATGTGAAGCTGGTGGAGGGCGACTCGTTCCTGCCATCCCGCACCCAGCGGGTATGCGTCCTCGTAGCCGGCCATGATGTCGTCGAGAAGCGGCGCACCGAAGACGGCGAGCTGCGCAAGGTCAGATTCCCGGTGGCCCGCGTGCGAGGCCGGATCGATGAGGATGGCTCCCTCCGGGGACCATATGACGTTTCCGGACCAGAGGTCTCCGTGCAGGATCGACGGCGGGTCATCAGTATCGAAGTCGCCGTCACGCAGCCGCTCCGCGAGGGTGGTGATGATGGTAGCGCCCTGCTGGTCGATCGAGCCGTTGTCCCGGGCGGACTGGAGATAGGGGAGGATGCGGTCCTCCGCATAGAACACTCCCCACGGGCGTGCTCCGTCCGTCACGAGCGGGAGGGTTTCCCCTCCCATCGTCCCCGCCCCGTGCACGCCGAGATCAAAACCGGGAGGCGCCTGGCCGAATACGCGACTGTGGGTGCCGTGCAGGCGTGCCAGCATGCGTCCCAGGCCGCGCGCAGTGTCAGCCGTCGGCGGAGCATGGTCGATCATCCGGGTGGCCAGTTCCGTGTCTCGCACCCACACGAGGTCGGCAACGGTCGCTCCGTGGTCACGCAGGTCTCGCAGGCCTGCGGCCTCGAAGGCGATCTGGCGGCGGCTGCCGTGCTTGACGTACTCGGACATCAGCGCCGGAGATCCTTCGGAAGGAACCCATCGACGATCATGATGATGATCGCCATGACGAGTCCACCCAGCACGGCCGACCACCTGTCTGCAATGGTCAATCCCCAGCCGAACTGGTTCGCGAGCCAGGATGACAGGAGCAGGATGGCGGCGTTGACGACAAGTGACCATAGGCCGAGGGTGAGGATGTAGAACGGGATGGAGAGGACGACGAGGATGGGCCGAATGATGGCGGTGACGAGGGCATAGATTGCGCCGGCGCCGAGAAGATAGAGGACAAACTCCCGGTCGGTCTGGGCTGTCGGTGCCTCCACTCCGGTGAGGAGCAGGCTTGTCAGCCAGAGTGCGAGGGCGGAGACGAGAGTACGAACTATGAACTTCATGGGCACAACTCTACTCAGGCGGGCATGATGATCACATGAGCCTGTTCCGCCACGACCTTGCCAGCCTGCCCGCCTATGTCCCCGGCAAGCCTGGCAGCGACTCGTCGATCATCAAGCTGTCCTCGAACGAGATGCCATACGGGCCATTGCCCGGCGTGCAGGCGGCGATCGCTCAGGGCGTAGGATCACTCCATTCCTATCCGGACATGTTCGCGTCCGGCCTGGCGGCCCGGATCGCGGCCCGTCACCGCATCGACCCTGCCGGCGTGGTCGTGTCGAACGGATCGGTTGCGATGATCGAGAAGATCCTTGACGCCGCCTGCGAGCCGGGAAGCGAGGTGGTGCTTCCGTGGCGCAGTTTCGAGGCCTACCCGATCGCTATAGCCATCGCCGGTGCCACCGCTATCACGGTCCCCCTCACGGCCGAAGGCGACCATGACCTGGCGGGAATGCTGTCTGCAGTGACTGACAGGACGGCCGTCGTCATGGTGTGCTCACCGAACAACCCGACGGGCAACGCTCTCACCCACAGTGACCTGGAGCGCTTCCTTCACACGGTGCGTGACGATGTCATCGTCGTCCTCGACGAGGCCTACATCGATTTCGTCGACATGGCAGACCCTGTCAGATCTGTCGAGCTGTTGGCTAAGCACCCCAATCTCATCATCCTGCGAACCTTCTCCAAGGCCTACTCACTGGCTGGACTGCGGGTCGGCTACGCTCTCGCACATCCCGCCAGTGCCGCAACACTGCGGGCGGTGGCAACGCCCTTCGGGGTGAACAGTCTCGCCCAGGCGGCGGCCCATGCCGCACTCGAATCAGAAACCGAGATCGCGGCCCGGTGCCGGGTGGTCATGGGGGAGCGGACACGAGTCGCGGCCGCCTTGACGGAGAGCGGTTTCGCCGTTCCGTCCTCTCAGGCGAACTTCGTATGGCTTCCTGTCACGGACAAAGACGGATTCGTCGCCGATGCTGCCCGGGCGGGGATCACGGTTCGAGCATTCCCCGGTGGGGTCAGGGTCAGCATCGGTTCCCGCGAGGCCAATGACCGCATACTCGCGGCCGCTGGGGCATACGCGTCTCGGATGTTCCTCACATGAGGAGTGAGCCGGTGATGGCAAGAGTGGTGGCGAACTCCCACATGCCGATGGTCTTCGCGGATACTCTGCGCCCGATTCTCGCCGAATAGGACGCCACCGCCCACGTGCGGATGACGAGGGCCCACCAGAGTGCCGCATGAAGGGCGGGCAGGGCTCCCGCCGCGGCGAAGGCCGTCACGATCATGGCGGCGATGGCGTGATAGCCGACGGCGATGCGGAAGAACCGGATGTTCCCCCGTTCGCGGATGTTCGTCTTGACGTAGAGCGCTGTGCCGATGAAGTATGCGGTGATGGAGGCGGTGGCCAGCCACATCCAGCTCCACGCCTCCCAGCCCGCCCTGCCCGCCGGGTCCGTTCCCAGGAGGACGGCGAGATGGAAGGCGACGGGTGTCATGAGGCCTGCGGCCAGGACCGTCACGGTGTCGTTGAGCAGGGATCGATCCCGGCGGGCGATCGACTGCCAGAACGTGATGATGACAAGCGGCAGGAACACGGGTAGCCAGATGAGGAGCCCGGGGACGAGGAGCGCGAGGGGAATGCCGACGAGGGCCGTCAGTGCACTATAGACGGCAGCAGGCTTGCGGTAGCGGGCCTTGCGCCGGGACTTCAACCAGAGGCCGATGGCGAAGAATGCGAAGTATCCGACCCACCATGTTCCGAGAAGCAGGATGTGTTCGGGGTGAAACGAGGACAGTGCGATGCCGACGAGGGGCGGCACGACGATCATCGCCCACGCGCCGTGATAGTTCGGGATCCAACCGGGAGAAGCCATACCCTATTATCACGGATAAAACCGTGATCTTATGGGACGTTCAGAACGTCCGCGAACCGTTGCGGTTGATCTCGAAGCCCTTGCCGGAGAGCTGTGACCAGCATTCGACAGTCCCACCGCCGTCCCGGACGTCGCAGGCGAAGGTGTCATTCGCAAACGTCCCGGAGGTCACGAGATTCTCTGCCTGGAGCCGCCACGAGCAGAGAGCATCCGTGTCGCCCGTCTCCGAGACGACAAAGGTCTGCGTATAGGTTTCACAGGATGCCGGGATGGAGGGGAACGTGTACGTATAGATCGAACACGCCGCACGGGTGGACTCGATCGTGCAGTGAATATTGCGGCCGTCTGTTGTGAGTGCCGTCAATGCTTGGGCACCCTCGGGTGCGGGCCTCATCTTGCTCACCCAGTTCGCATCGACCGAGATCTGTGCGAGTTCGATGGAGACGCCTGCGCCCGAAAGCTGGTCGGACAGCGAAAGGCTGAAGTCTTTCGGGCAGGCCTCGTCGATCTTCTTGAGCGTGTCGACAATGAGCTGACGATCATCATCGGCTATCCCGCCCTGCTGGAGCGAGGCTGTCACCAGGTCCTCGAGAACCGCAGCATCATTCTCGACACTCTCGCAGGACGGGGCGTTGACGATCGCGATGACGGCGTCCCGAGCGGGGCCGACACGGTCCACATCATCACTGTCGACAGGCTCCTGCGTCTGCGTCTGCGTCTGGGACTGATCGGCGAAGATGTTCTCTGTCGCGAGCCGGCCCCCGGACTGGATGATCGCGGACCAGATGAGGAAGATGATGATGGAGAGAGCGACGCCCAGAATAATGAGCATCGATTTGATCCCCGTGCTGAGATTCGGGGAGGGTGTCTTGTTCTCACTCATAGCGTGGCATTCATGTCGGCGGAAGTCCCGGAGCGGGATTAGGTCAATACTGGCATAGGTGGGGACGTGCGGTCACTTTGCGCCGTGTGCGCGGGCGGCCAGCATGTCGTTATAGGCCTTGAGCTCCGCATCATCATCCCGGTCTGCGCGCCGATCGAGCTGCTTCGCCTGCTTGTCGTCCGACATGCCCCACATGACGGCAACAGCGATGGCCAACACGACTGTCGGGAACTCGCCGATACCCCACGTGATAGCGCCGCCAACCTCCTGGTCCCGCAGAGCATCCACACCCCAGGGCAGGCCCAACCATCCGAAGAACTCGTTCGCGAGAACGCTCGTCGAGGAGATGACGGCGATGCCGAAGAACGCATGGAATGCCATGGTGGCGAAGAGGAGCACGAGACGGAGGGCGAACGGCGGGCGCCGGGGCCCGGGATCGATCCCGATGAGCGCATTCGCGAACATGTAGCCGGCCAGCGTGAAATGGAGAACCATGAGCAGGTGCCCCACGTGCGTCGTGAGAGACAGGTAGAAAAGGTCCGTGAAATAGAACAGGACCAGAGACCCCGAGAAGTTGATCGCGGCGACAACCGGATGTGCCCAGAAGCCTGCGTAAGGGGAATGGGCGACGGCCAGGAGGATCTCCCGCCCGCCGCGAGACCCGTCGGTACGGGCAGGCACGGCCCGGGCGACAAGTGTGACCGGTGCCCCCAGAACGAGAAGGATCGGGATCACCATGGCGAGAACCATGTGCATGAACATGTGGGAGGAGAACAGGACTGCCCCGTAGACGGTGGGGCCGCCGTTCGTGATCCAGAAGAAGACGACCATGCCCGCAATCCAGGAGGCTGTGCGCAGGCCGGACCAGGCGTCTCCGCGCCGGCGAAGACGGCGCACCCAGCGCACATACTGGACGATGCCGAGGACGGACACGAGCGCCAGGATAGGCTCCAGACGCCACTGCGTCAGATAGTTGATCGCCTCAGGGTAGGGGGGAACCGGGTACTGGGAGAGCAGAAATGTCGGTGACGGATCGGGAACCGGGTCCTGCGGAACTGGGGGTGCCGAGTTGCTGAGGGCGGCAGCCACGCCGATCACGCCTGCCATGAGCAGGCCTTCACCCACGGCGAGCCGAACGAACGGACGCTGAGTCGACTCGATCTGCCCGATCGTCCGCCGCCGATGAGCGAGACCGGCAAGGGCAAGAGCCCCCGTTGCGATGACCTTGATGAGAAGCAGCCTCCCGTAGCCTGTCGTGACAAGCTCGAGCGGGGAGTTGAAACGGATCACGGCGGCCAGGAAACCCGAGTAGATCGTCAAACCGACCGCCCATCCCGCAATCGTCGAATAGCGGGCCGTGTAGGCGGCGAGACGGCGGTCAGGGGACGCTGTGACAAGGAAGGCGACGAGTCCGCCCGCCCACGCGCTCATCGCCAGAAGGTGGAGGTAGATCGAGGAGACGGCAAGCGTGTGAGAGGCCGCCCCGGCCGCGTGCCCGGTGAGTGCGATAGGGATCATGGCGACAGCGGACAGTCCCAGCCCCCAGGCCGCCCCGGCCAGGCTGGACGCCGTGACAGCGATGATCGACACGAGGACGGTGAGGATGACGGACCAGAGCATGATCGTGCCCAGTTCGATCTCGGTGATGAACTGCCACATGCCCTGGCCGAGAGTGGGCGACCCCAGGCTGACCCCGGCAACCGACGAGTAGGTGACGACAAGAAGTGCGATCTCAACGATCGGCCAGATCACCGCGCCCGTCCTGCAGAAGCGCAGGATGCGGGACCATTCGGGAGAGTCGTAGGACACCTCCCGTCGCGGCCGTTCCTCCAAGGTTGGAGAATAGATGGCTGCGGCCACGAGGAAGCCGCCGAAGGTCAATGCGGCAACTGTGTCCCTGGCGTATGTGAGAATCGGGACAGCCCAGCGAGTGACGAGCCCCGGGTCGGCGAGAAGCCCTTCGGCATAGATGCCGGTTGTGAGTCCCGCCGCGATCGTGGCGAGAACTCCGACAACGAGCGGCCATGACAGGCCTGAGGGTTTGAGCAGACGAAGGGTAGTGGTCACTCCCCAAGGTTATGTCCTAACCGGGGCGGACGTGATGGAATGAGACCCGGTAGCAGTGAGTCGATGGGAGAACCATGCAGGTCGCGAACGGGAAGATCGACGCGGACGAGATGGCGCGGGCACGAGAGATCCTCGGCCGCGTCAACGATATTTTCGCCGCGACGGTGGTCGGCCAGACGGGCCTCTATCAGGCTCTGATCGTGTCCCTCATGGCACGCGGCCACGTCCTCCTCGAATCGGTGCCTGGACTTGCGAAGACCACGGCCGCGGTGACTCTCGCCCGCGCCACATCCGGAACGTTCTCCCGCATCCAATGCACCCCGGATCTCATGCCGAATGACATCGTCGGAACCCAGATCTACACGTATGAAACTGGCCGGTTCTCGACCCAGCTGGGTCCCGTCCACGCCAACATGGTGCTGCTCGATGAGATCAACCGCTCATCCGCCAAAACCCAGTCCGCGATGCTGGAGGCAATGCAGGAACGGCAGACGTCGATCGGGGGAACGATCTATCACCTGCCCGATCCGTTCATGGTGCTGGCAACCCAAAACCCTGTCGATGAGGAGGGGACGTACATTCTCCCCGAGGCGCAGATGGACAGATTCCTCCTCAAGGAAGTCCTCACCTATCCCTCACCGGCACACGAGGTGGAGATTCTCACGAAGACAGCGGAACGAGCTTTCGGCCAATCGGCGGCAGAGCCCGTCAGCACGGACGACGTGCTGTTCCTCCAAGATATTGCTGGCCGCGTGTACGTGGACGATGCGATCAAGGCCTACATTGTCGCCCTCATCAACACGACCCGCGGGGGAGGCCCCCGTCCCGTCGCGGACCTGCGCAGACACGTCCGTGTCGGAGCATCCCCCCGAGGTTCGCTGGCGCTCATGAGGGCAGGGCAGTCCCTCGCACTCCTCGCCGGCCGCAACTATGTCGTCCCGGACGATATTCGGACGTTGAGATATTCGGTGCTCCGGCACAGGATGATCAGGACATACGATGCGCTCGCGGCAGACATTCCCACCGAGGCGCTGATCGACTCCGTCTTCGCGGCGGTGCCGACACCGTGACACGCCGGGGGAGTGCCGCCACCCGCATGGCTCTCGTGCGGGCTCGGCTCGAGCTGCCGACAGTCAGGCGGGCAGTCGGCCACACCGATGGTCATCATTCCTCCATACTCACCGGCCACGGCATCGACTTCGATGACCAGGTCGACTACCGTCCCGGTGACGACGTGTCCTCGATCGACTGGAAATCGTCGGCTCGTGCCGGCCACCCGATCATTCGTCGCTTCGAACGAGAATCTGATGTGTTCACTCAGCTCGTCCTCGATACTGGGCGGGACATGCTGGCCGCAGCCCCATCGAGGGAACGCAAAAGCGATATCGCCCTCTGGGCCTCCGATGTTCTCGCCTATCTGGGATCCCACCGGGGGGACCGTCTCGGTCTCGTGTGGGGCGATGCGGGAGCGAATCACGCGCTGCCGGCGCGCCACGGCCGAGACCATGTCGAGTTCCTTCTCGCGAGCGCGGAGAGAGCATACGAGAACGCGTCCGCCCCGAGTGACGTCGCGGGGCTTCTGGCGAGAGCGTTGACGGTGACGCGCCAACGCAGCCTCATTATTCTCGTGACGGATGAGGCGTGGCCCAAGGACTCTGACATGATCCGCCGCGTCAGGTCGCGTCACGAGCTTTTCGCTGTCCGCATCGGTGACATGCCGATGACGGAGGGCGGGGTCGATCAGATGGTCGATATCGGGACTGGTGAGATCGTCCCGGCCTACGTTCGCGGAGACCGTGTGCTGGCGCGCCACGTGCAGCACCAGCGTGAGGGTGCGGCCGAGACTACTCGACGTCTCCTCCAGGATTGCGGCGTCCACCACGCCACCATCTCCTCCTCCGACGAGGTGGTCCCCCTCCTCGTCGATGTTCTGCGGAGGCGCCGTGGCTGACAACCTTGTCGCACCATTCGCCGCCTCCCCCTTCTATCTCGTTCTGGCAGGTGCCCTTCTCGCACTGGTGGCACTGTGGATAGCGTGGCGGGTGTCGCGGCTGACTGCCAGGCAGACCATGGCGCCCCTGCGGGTCACGTCATGGCACGAGGCGATTGACAAGCTCGATGTCGTCTACGGGCGCGATGATTCTCGGGTCTACGCGTTGGCCTTGGCGAAACTGCTGCGGGATTTCGGGACCGAGCGGACGGGGATACCACTGGCAAGCCTCTCCATTGCCGATATGAGGGGGATTGTGCACGATGAGGGGCTCTGTTGCAAAGATTGGCGGCAGTCAGAGGTAGGCTGTCGCTCTGCGCCGATCAGGCGGCTGCTGCGAAATGGTGGTTGAGCATGCCCATGGCCTCCGTCAGCGCCGAGGGCCCAATGCCAAAAGCTCTCTCCACAAGGCGCACCTCGCCCCTGATGCCGGGCTGCAGGCACCAGGGGCGAGCCTGTCCTTTGCGCAGGGCTCGCATGACTTCGAATCCCTTGATCGTGGCATAGGCCGTGGGGATCGATTTGAAACCGCGCACCGGCTTGATCAGTATCTTGAGCTTTCCGTGATCGGCCTCGATCACGTTATTGAGATACTTCACCTGCCGGTGGGCCGTCTCCCGGTCCAGCTTTCCTTCGCGCTTCAATTCGGTGATCGCTGCACCATAGCTCGGCGCTTTGTCGGTATTGAGCGTGGCAGGCTTTTCCCAGTGCTTCAGGCCTCGCAGGGCCTTGCCCAGGAACCGCTTCGCTGCCTTGGCGCTGCGGGTCGGCGACAGGTAGAAATCGATCGTGTCGCCCCGCTTGTCGACTGCCCGGTACAGGTAGGTCCACTTGCCCCGCACCTTGACGTAGGTTTCATCCAGGCGCCAGCTCGGATCAAAGCCACGCCGCCAGAACCAGCGCAGCCGCTTCTCCATCTCCGGGGCGTAGCACTGGACCCAGCGATAGATCGTCGTATGGTCGACCGAAATGCCGCGTTCCGCCAGCATTTCCTCAAGGTCGCGATAGCTGATCGGATAGCGACAATACCAGCGCACCGCCCACAGGATCACATCACCCTGGAAATGGCGCCACTTGAAATCCGTCATCGTTCCGTCCGTCCAATCTCCGCCAAGCATGCTCAAGCTTCACGATTTTTGCAACAGAGCCCACACGAGTATTGAGCATAGTCGAGATTGGTGCAGATCACTTCTGATATTGAACTGTCAGGAGCTGGCTGCACAACAGCCATTACGCCCAATCAACTGGTGCAGTCGTCTTCTGAAAATGACATTTGGTATCTCTCATAAACGGATGTTTTTGAGAGAACTATCTTCGGCCTTCACACGCACGAAAGGCGGCGAAGCTCCGCCGTTAATCCGTCCGCCGGAGATCTCGCCCAGGCAGGCTGAAGGCCGAGCAAGCCTGACAGGCCCGAAAAGCCCGGCACGGGCGTCGGCGGCGATGACGGCGGCGGCATTATCCAGGGTTGATGATGGAAGTGGAGGATATCGACAACCTCTCGCGCAACCAAGACATCGCGGTCGGACTGCAAGTGATCTTGAAGCCACGGGCCCGTCCCACCCCGACATGGACCTCGATGCCCGAACGGACGTTAGATTTCGAGTTCTAGGCGTTCTGCGATGAAGGTTGGATCCCAGCCGGGATTGAAAGTGTCGACGTGGGTGAATCCGAGCCGCTCGTATAGGCCACGCAGGTTCGGGTGGCAGTCGAGCCGCAGCTTGGCGCACCCCTGCGTTCGCGCGGCATGGCGGCAAGCCTCGATCAGCGCGGAGCTGACACCCCGGCCCGCATGTGTCCGTCGCACCGCGAGCTTGTGCAGATATGCGGCCTCCCCCTTGAGGGCGTCGGGCCAGAACTCGGGATCCTCGGCCGACAAGGTGCAACAGCCGACGATGCCGTCGCTGCAACTCGCGACTAGGAGCTCGGATCTCAGGACGAAGGTCTCCGCGAATGTCCGGTCGATCCGCGCGACGTCCCAGGCGGGCGTTCCCTTGGCGGACATCCACGCCGCAGCGTCGTGCATCAGCCGCACAACCTCGTCGATATCACCCGAGCAGGCGACCCGAACGTTCGGAGGCTCCTCGCTGTCCATTCGCTCCCCTGGCGCGGTATGAACCGCCGCCTCATAGTGCAGTTTGATCCTGACGAGCCCAGCATGTCTGCGCCCACCTTCGCGGAACCTGACCAGGGTCCGCTAGCTGTTGCTGGCCATGAGGTTGTTGACGTGCTTTGTGGGTGGCGACGTAAGCGGCTACGATGAGTCGTATGTCGAGCCCTGAATCGGACACTCAGGGGCTTTCGGTCACGCCGTCAGCCCCTCACCTCAGCTGAGCCCCTAGCTCCCTGCTGCCCGCTACGTGCAGCATGTCATTCGGGTGTCCTTTGGGCGCTGACCGTGGTGACGAGACGTTCTCTTGTTCGTACTCTCGCTTCGGAGCTATCTCGATGCCTTTCGCTCTTTATCTTCTTGCCCTGGTGGTCTTTGCCATGGGTACTTCCGAATTCATGCTCGCCGGCCTCGTGCCCGACATTTCCAGATACTTCGGCCTTTCCGTGGGGACCGCTGGTCTCCTGACGTCGGCGTTCGCCGCAGGGATGGTAATCGGTGCACCTGTGATGGCCGCGTTCACTCGTCGCCTCCCTGTAAAAGCGACACTCCTGGGTTGCGTGATCGGTTTCGCGCTGACCCATATCATCGGGGCTCTCACCCCGCACTTCACTGTTCTGTTTATCACGCGCGTGATCGCGGCGATCGTTAATGCAGGCTTCTTGGCGGTCGCGTTGGGTGCGGCAACAAAACTCGTAGCACCCGATGCCAAAGGTCGGGCCGTGGCGGTTCTGCTGGCGGGTACCACCGTCGCCACCGTCGCAGGCGTCCCCGCGGGTACGCTACTTGGTACGGCACTTGGCTGGCAGTCGACGTTCTGGGCGATCGCACTTCTCTGCATCCCCGCTGCGATCGGCATCGCTGCGGGCTTCACCACTAAAGCCGACGACTCGTCAAAGGAGGAGTCGTCCTCGACCTCGTTGCGCGTGGAGCTGGCGCAGCTGTCCTCTCCGCGCCTCGTCCTAACGATGCTGCTCGCTGCCCTTGTGAATGCCGGCACATTCGCCACGCTGACCTTTCTCGCGCCGATCGTTACGGACACCGCCGGCCTGACCCAGTGGTGGGTGCCGGTGGCGCTTGTGTTCTTCGGCGTCGGCTCCTTCATCGGCGTCACCGTTGCGGGACGGCTCTCGGATGCCCGACCCCGCATCGTCATCGTGGGCGGTGGCAGCGTTCTGGTGCTCGGGTGGGTCGCGCTGGCGCTCTTCGCAACGAACCCCGTCGCCCTGCTCGGGCTCGTTTTCGCTCAGGGTGTGGTGGGGTTCGCCGTCGGGAGCACGCTGATCACGCGAGTGCTTTATGCCGCGGCGGGTGCGCCCACCATGGCGGGGTCATACGCGACAGCGGCACTCAACGTGGGCGCGGCAGCCGGTCCCGTGCTCGCCTCTGCCGCACTCAGCGTTATGCCGGGCGCGCTCGGACCCGTTTGGGTAGCCGTGCTCGTGACCACCACGGCACTACTGCTCGCAGTTCCGCTTCTTCGGCTGATTGCACCCGTCGAGAGCGAGGTGGTCAAGTGACGCACGCAAACGCGCCCCTGACGGTCGAAGGTCGTCGTCGACTCGTCGCGCGCTGTCGGACTCGACCCATTTCTCATGTTGCCGCCGAGATGGGGGTCTCCCGTGCGACCGCCTCGAAATGGGTCAACCGATACAAACGATTCGGGAAGGTCGGCCTAATGGACCGCTCGTCGTCGCCGATCCGGCAGCCCTCTGCAACGCCTGGCCGCCTCGTGAAGCAGATCGAGTCAATGCGACGAGAACATAAATGGTCGGCGTCGCGTATCGCATTCGAGCTCAAGCAAGCGGGAACACCGGTCAGCCGGCGCACCATCACCCGGCTCCTCGCGCAGCTGGGCCTGAACCAGCGCAAGTTTATTGACCCCAACGGCGAGACGAACCGGGAACCGCAACACATCACCACCAAACGTCCCGGCCACATGGTGCACCTGGACGTGAAGAAGGTCGGTCGCATCCCCGATGGCGGCGGGTGGCGCGTGCACGGCAAAGGCAGCGAGAAGGCTAAAGCTGTTGCACGTAAGAAGACCCGAGGCACGAAGACGGGGTACGTCTATCTGCATTCGGCCATCGACGGGCACACCCGACTCGCGTACACCGAAGCGTTGCCGGATGAGAAAGCCGTCACTGCCGTCGCGTTCCTCGGGCGTGCAAGAGCTTGGTTCGCCGAGCACGGCATCGCCGGGATCGAGCGCGTCGTAACCGACAACGGCTCCTGCTACCGATCCGCAGCTTTCCGCGACGCAGTCGGGACCAGCCGACACCAGCGCATCACCCCATACACGCCCCGACACAACGGCAAAGTCGAGCGCTACAACCGGATCCTCGCCGAAGAGTTTCTCTACGCTCGCACCTGGCGCTCAGAAGACGAACGCGCTACCGCGCTCGAAGTGTGGAACCGGCACTACAACTATCACCGTCCCCACGGCGCTCACGACGGGCAACCGCCCGCCTCTGCGACACCGACACGAGTCAACAACCTCATGACCTCATACAGCTAGCGGGCGGCCGGAAGGTGAATGCTAGGCATGATCTAACCCTCGGTCTCTGGCGTTGCGACTGCGAAATTTCGCGAGGGTTTCCGAGAAGGTGATTGCGCTTCGCAGATCTCCAGGCGCGTGGGTGCGGACGTAGTCAGCGCCATTGCCGATCGCGTGAAGTTCCGCCGCAAGGCTCGCTGGACCCAGATCCTTTACAGGAAGGCCAACGGTGGCGCCCAAGAAGGATTTCCGCGACACCGAGACCAATAGCGGAAGCCCCAACGCCGACTTCAGCTTTTGAAGGTTCGACAGCACGTGCAGCGATGTTTCCGGTGCGGGGCTCAAGAAAAATCCCATCCCCGGATCGAGGATGAGCCGGTCGGCAGCGACCCCGCTCCGTCGCAAGGCGGAAACCCGCGCCTCGAAGAACCGCACAATCTCGTCGAGCGCGTCTTCGGGTCGAAGGTGACCGGTGCGGGTGGCGATGCCATCCCGCTGCGCTGAGTGCATAACCACCAGCCTGCAGTCCGCCTCAGCAATATCGGGATAGAGCGCAGGGTCAGGAAATCCTTGGATATCGTTCAGGTAGCCCACGCCGCGCTTGAGCGCATAGCGCTGGGTTTCCGGTTGGAAGCTGTCGATTGAAACACGGTGCATCTGATCGGACAGGGCGTCTAAGAGCGGCGCAATACGTCTGATCTCATCGGCCGGCGATACAGGCCTCGCGTCCGGATGGCTGGCGGCCGGTCCGACATCCACGACGTCTGATCCGACTCGCAGCATTTCGATCGCCGCGGTGACAGCGCCGGCGGGGTCTAGCCGCCGGCTCTCATCGAAGAAGGAGTCCTCGGTGAGATTCAGAATGCCGAACACCGTCACCATGGCGTCGGCCTCCGCAGCGACTTCCACGATGGGGATCGGGCGAGCAAAAAGGCAGCAATTATGAGCCCCATACCTACAAAGCCCCACGCATCAAGCTTTTGCCCATGAAGCAACCAGGCAATGGCTGTAATTATGACGACGCCGAGTCCCGACCAGACTGCATAAGCAACACCGACAGGGATGGATTTCAGAACCAGAGAAAGAAAATAAAATGCGATGCCATAACCGATTATGACAACGGCGGAAGGGGCAAGCTTAGTAAAGCCCTCGCTAGATTTTAATGCGGATGTTGCGATTACTTCGCCAACTATTGCGATAACAAGAAAAAGCCAGCCTTTCATGATATATCTCCCAATTTGTGTAGGGCTTATTATGCACGCTTAAAAATAATAAAAGCAGACTTGACCTGATAGTTTGGCTGTGAGCAATTATGTGCTTAGTGCATCTAACACCTGAATTAAGCCGACCCGCGAAGCGGGTTCGGCTTGAATGAATTGTTAGACATCACTGGCATGGCACCAAGCAATTTAGTGGCTTCATGTTTCACGAAGTGAACGAACGCCGCCAACTGATCCGCGCGTGAGGCCAAGCAATCTTCTCCTTGTCCAAGATAAGCCTGCCGGGCTTCAAGCAGTACGGGCTTATGTTGATCTGGCAGACGCTCAATTGCCCAGTTGGCAACGATATCCTTCGGTGCGATCTTGCCGGTTGCTGCGCTGTACCAAATGCGAGACAAGGTAAGCACTACATTCCGCTCATCGCCTTCCCAATCCGGCTGCGAATTCCATAGTTTCAGAGTGTCGCTCAATGCCTTGAATAGATCGCCTTCCGGAACTGGGTTAAAGAAATCCTCTGCGGCCGAACCTGCCAATGCAAGGCTATGCTGCCTTACTTTAGTTAGCAGAATAGCCAGATCAACATCGGTTGTGGCGGGCTCGAAGATGCCCGCAAGAATGTCCTTACGCTGCCACTCCCCGAATTGCAGTTCCCGTCTGGCCGGATAACGCCAAGGGACAACATCACCATGCACGACGATGGTAACTTCCAAGGCGCGGAGAGCCTCACTTTGGCCAGGGGAGGCAGAAATTTCCAAGAGATCTACGACCAGGGCTTGTCGGACAGTCTCATCGAGCTGTGCAGCCACAGTAACCAGCAAATCAATATCACTGTATGGCTTCAGGCCACCGTCCAGTGCAGAGCCGTACAAATGCACGGCCAGCAACGTTGATTCCAGATGACGCTCGATGGCGTTGAGAGCCAGTGATAGCTGTACCGAAATCTCGGCGGGTACTGCGTTACTCATGATGTCTAACTTTGTTTTAGGGCGACTGCCCTGCTGCGTAACATCGTTGCTGCTCCATAACATCAAACATCGACCCACGGCGTAACGCGCTTGCTGCTTGGATGCCCGAGGCATAGACTGTACAAAAAAACAGTCATAACAAGCCATGAAAACCGCCACTGCGCCGTTACCACCGCTGCGTTCGGTCAAGGTTCTGGACCAGTTGCGTGAGCGCATACGCTACTTGCATTACAGTTTACGAACCGAACAGGCTTATGTCAACTGGGTTCGTGCCTTCATCCGTTTCCACGGTGTGCGTCACCCGGCAACCTTGGGCAGCAGCGAAGTCGAGGCATTTCTGTCCTGGCTGGCGAACGAGCGCAAGGTTTCGGTCTCCACGCATCGTCAGGCATTGGCGGCCTTGCTGTTCTTCTACGGCAAGGTGCTGTGCACGGATCTGCCCTGGCTTCAGGAGATCGGAAGACCTCGGCCGTCGCGGCGCTTGCCGGTGGTGCTGACCCCGGATGAAGTGGTTCGCATCCTCGGTTTTCTGGAAGGCGAGCATCGTTTGTTCGCCCAGCTTCTGTATGGAACGGGCATGCGGATCAGTGAGGGTTTGCAACTGCGGGTCAAGGATCTGGATTTCGATCACGGCACGATCATCGTGCGGGAGGGCAAGGGCTCCAAGGATCGGGCCTTGATGTTACCCGAGAGCTTGGCACCCAGCCTGCGCGAGCAGCTGTCGCGTGGGCTCTGTTGCAAAGATTGGCGGCAGTCAGAGGTAGGCTGTCGCTCTGCGCCGATCAGGCGGCTGCTGCGAAATGGTGGTTGAGCATGCCCATGGCCTCCGTCAGCGCCGAGGGCCCAATGCCAAAAGCTCTCTCCACAAGGCGCACCTCGCCCCTGATGCCGGGCTGCAGGCACCAGGGGCGAGCCTGTCCTTTGCGCAGGGCTCGCATGACTTCGAATCCCTTGATCGTGGCATAGGCCGTGGGGATCGATTTGAAACCGCGCACCGGCTTGATCAGTATCTTGAGCTTTCCGTGATCGGCCTCGATCACGTTATTGAGATACTTCACCTGCCGGTGGGCCGTCTCCCGGTCCAGCTTTCCTTCGCGCTTCAATTCGGTGATCGCTGCACCATAGCTCGGCGCTTTGTCGGTATTGAGCGTGGCAGGCTTTTCCCAGTGCTTCAGGCCTCGCAGGGCCTTGCCCAGGAACCGCTTCGCTGCCTTGGCGCTGCGGGTCGGCGACAGGTAGAAATCGATCGTGTCGCCCCGCTTGTCGACTGCCCGGTACAGGTAGGTCCACTTGCCCCGCACCTTGACGTAGGTTTCATCCAGGCGCCAGCTCGGATCAAAGCCACGCCGCCAGAACCAGCGCAGCCGCTTCTCCATCTCCGGGGCGTAGCACTGGACCCAGCGATAGATCGTCGTATGGTCGACCGAAATGCCGCGTTCCGCCAGCATTTCCTCAAGGTCGCGATAGCTGATCGGATAGCGACAATACCAGCGCACCGCCCACAGGATCACATCACCCTGGAAATGGCGCCACTTGAAATCCGTCATCGTTCCGTCCGTCCAATCTCCGCCAAGCATGCTCAAGCTTCACGATTTTTGCAACAGAGCCCGATGAGGCGTTTCTGAGCCTGCTTCACCGGCTGGAAGAGCCCGCCTTCGCACCGACGGCGGTTGGGGACACGGGTCGGATGATGGCGGAGGCGAAAGACGTGGTGCAATCATGGTGAACGAGTGGGCGCTCCTGCTCCCCGTCCTCCTCCTCTCCATTGTCGTCTACCGGTGGTCGACACGCCCCACACCCACCGTCTACGTGGCACACACGCTTCCCGGCAGGCTCCTCCCGCGCTACCGGGCTCGTTTGAGGATGCTGAGAATCGCTGCGGTGCTGACGGCGCTCAGTGTCGGTGTCCTCTCAGTCTCCGCGGCAGTCCTCGTGGCACGCCCGCACGGCGTGGAGGTGCGCGATGAGGGGCTGGCATCTCGCGACATCGTGCTCTGTCTCGACGTGTCCGGCTCTGTTCTCGGCTTCGATGTCGACGTCATGGAAGCGTTCGCAGGAATGGTCGACAGCTTCCAGGGGGAACGCGTTGCCCTTGTTATCTGGAATTCCAATTCCCGCGTTGTCCTCCCTCTCACGAACGACTATCCGCTGATCGAAGAGACTCTCCGTGAGGGCGCCCGAGCATTGGAGGCGGATCCCTACACGGACTATCCGAAAGACCCCGAGCTCTACCTCGACTTCACGGCAGGAACGTACCTCGAAAGCACGGGAGGAGCCTCTCTCGTCGGGGACGGGCTCGTGAACTGCGCGCTTCAGTTCGACAGCCCCGAGAGATCACGGACCATCATTCTGGCCACCGACAACGACGTGTCCACGCCGGAGGCCCAAGTGTATTCTCTGCGCGAAGCGGTCGAGTTCGCGAAAGAGCGCACCATCACGATCCATGGTCTGTACATCGAAACGTATTACGGCACTGATAACTATCAGGCGCGCGAGATGGTGGACCTCATCGAAGGCGCCGGGGGATATGTTGCCCAGGCTGGCGACGACGCGGCAGGACAGCTCCTTGCGGAGATCGAAGCGCAACAGGCGGCAGACCTCGGAACAGACCCTGTCACGACCATCGTTGACAGGCCTGGGCCGTGGCCGTTCCTCGCCGCTGCCAGCATCGCCCTTCTCGTCGGATTGGGATGGCGGTACAGGCTATGACGTTCGCCCTGACCTGGTGGGTGTTCATTCCCCTCAGCATCCTCCTCTATGGACTCTGTGCTCTCGCGTGGCGTGACACCCGGGACGGCCGGACATGGCTGCGCCGCGGGCTCATGGTGACGGGCGTCCTTCTTCTCGGCCTGACACCCGCCCACCAGACACCGGTCGCGGAACGTGAAACGAATGCCGAGTACTTCTTCATCGTTGACCTGACGGGCTCGATGGCGGCGCAGGACTACGACGGCACGGAAGAACGTCTCGAGGGCGTCCGGGCTGATATCGCCGATATTGTCGACACGAACCCGGGAGCCCGCTACTCGATCATCGCATTCTCCTCCACGGCAACCGAGCAGCTGCCGCTGACAACCGATGCTCGAGCCGTCCGCTCGTGGGTTGACGCGGCACGGAGGGAATCAACGAACTATTCCGCCGGTTCTTCTCTCAACCGGCCGCGAGACGCACTGCGAGACGCGCTCGAGCGGGCCCGTGACAACAACCCGCAGAACGTGCGCATCGCACTCTTCTTCACCGACGGTGAGAACACCGAGAACACCGATATCGACTACGGCAGCGTCGCGGATCTTGTCGATGCTGGGTATGTCTTCGGGTATGGCACGGAGGATGGTGCCCCCATGCTCCGCTCGTTCTGGGGCGAAGAAGACGCAGGAGTCTACATCACCGATCCCGAGACAGGGGAGGATGCGATCTCGCGCATCGATCCCGAGAACCTGAGGACTCTGGCCGAACAGCTGGGCCTCGACTACGTCCACCGCACCCAACCCGGAGGTGCAGGTGCCCTCGTTGCCGACATCCCCACCGAGATCATTGCGGGCGATGGTCGGCGAACCACAGAAACACCCATCCTCTGGCCCATCGGCCTCCTCTTGACCGGCCTTGTCGCGTGGGAACTGTGGTATCTCACCCCGCTGATCGGGTCGATGAGGAGGACACGGTGAAGGCCTATCACGGGGCAACGGCGGTCGTGGGAACCCTGATCGTTGCACTCGCGGTCTGGGCCGGCCTGATCTGGGGCAGCATGTGGCTGGGCCGCGCAGCCTATGAACGCGGTGACTATGAGCAAGCGATCGATCTCTATGGGACGGCGGAGCGTATCTCGCCGTTCGATCGTTGGCGTCCCGACTTCGGCCAGGGAACGGGCCTTCTCGCCCAGGGTGATCTCTCCGGGATCGCGAAGCTCGAGCAGGCCCTCGACACGGTTCCGACTGCAGAGGTCGTCGACGGAGTGAAAGATCCCAACTCGTACGAGTGTCTCGTCAGGGCCAATCTCTATCTCGGCTATTCAGAAGCGGGGCGCGATGAGGAGGCTCAGGCTGTGATCGAGACCTGCCCCAATCCGAGCCCGTCAGAGGGAGAGAGCGGCGAACCCGAGGAGCCGGAGGGAACCGAGGAGCCTCCCGATCCGCAGCAGGAGGAGCTTGCGGAGCGTGACCGTGAGGCGCGCGAACAGCGCCAGAACGATCAGGAATGGGGCCGTGGGGGAGGGTCCGGGCAGAACTGGTAGTCCGCTCAGTGCGGTGGAGGAACCGGTCCGAGATCGGTCAGTTCCTCGGGCCATGCCGCCCCCAGGCCCTGGATGACGAAGCGCTCAGTGTAGAGGAAGAACTCTGTCCGTTCCGGTTCCGTGCGGGGAACGCGGCGTCCGCCGAGGATGCCGTTGATGATCTGGGTGGCGGTGGGAATGTCCTGCACCGGTATCGTGCCGTCGGACATGGCGGCCTCGAGGATGGAGCGGAGCAGCCCTGCGGTTTGGCGAACGTGCTGAGCCAGCTTCATGCCGGTGTCGGGACTGACAACATCCTTGAGAGGCGGGCCGGGAGCCATCAAATAGCTGCGCTCGGCAAGCAGCTGGCTGCGGACATAGATCCGAAGCCGATCAATCGACGTATCAACCCCGTGCAGCATCTCTTTCGTCGTCGACAGATAGGCAGACGTCTTCTCCTCGACGAACGCGATGAGAAGGGCTTCCTTGTCGGGGAAATGATTGTAGATGGTGGAGCGGCGGATGCCGGAATGGTGGGCGACGTCTGACATTGAGACGTTCTGGAAGCCGCGCTCCGTCATGAGAGCCTCGAGCGCTTCCATCAAGACACGCCTGGTCTTGTCGCGATGCTCGAGGAGGGTCCGAGCGGAGATCTTGGGCATGTCCGTATTCTACGCGACTCGTGCGGGAAGGCCGAGGGCTTGTGTCACGGGGACTCGGACAGCCGCTGAGACAGCACGCGTGCGAGCGCCACATCGCCCGGAAGCCAGTCGAGGCCAAGAATCTCTGATGCTGTGCACCAGCGGAGCGAGGAATGGTCGGTACCGCGAACAGGCTCATCCGAGACGGTCGCCAGCCACACCCTCATCGTGTGCTTGCCGATCGGCCAATCGCCCTCGGGGCCGGGCACGAGAGCACCCAGCGTCGGGGGGACTCCCAGCTCCTCGACGATCTCCCGCACACAAGCATCCCGGGGATCCTCTCCCGGTTCCACTTTGCCGCCGGGAAGCTCCCATTTCCCTGCCAGATCGCTGGGGTATGAGCGTTGGGCGGCAAGGAGCCTGCGGGGATGATCGAAGGAATCGACGATGGCGGCGGCGACGACGAGAGACACGCCGTCACACTATCAGGCCGACCTTGAGGGGATCGGCTGGAGGCGGCGAAATTCGGTGATGACGCCAGTCCGACTGGTCTTGCGGTCTCGCGCCATGATGTCCCGAGCAACGAGTTGACGGCGCAGGATCTCGGCAATGTCATCATTGCCAGCCCGGAGGGCTTTCCCTCGAGCGACAGCGAGCTGCTGATCCCTGTCGTCCAAACCCGACATGTCTGGCGAGAAGTCGCCCTCCCCCAACTCGGTCGGGGTCGGGGCTGGATAGCCGTGGTGGATGAGCGTACATGCCAAGGTCATGCCCGGTGCCAGGCGCACACGTGCCAGTTCGGCACCAGCCCTGCTGTAGAGGACGATGTCGCGGCCCACGTGAGTGGCGTGGATCAGGGACTTTCTCACTCGTACGTGCACGCCCTTCCACCGGAGGATGATCTCATCGTCGGAGACTTCCACGTGAAGGGACTCGGCGACGATCGTCGAGGCGGCCACGACGCCGAGGATCATGCCGACTGCTGCCATGATGAGAATCCCGATCGGCTCGCCCGGATGTGCGGCAACGCCGAAAAAGCCGTTGAATGTCGTCAACGACAGAGCGTATTCGAGGACGAAACCGACGAGAGCTCCGGTGGCACCGCCGAGCACGAGAAGGCTCGCGCCGAGCGTGAGGCGCTGCCGTGTGCTCACGGAGACGGTGGTCGCGTTCATACAACTACTGTGCCCTGCTGAGTCTTTCTTGAACAGTGGTGTGCGGGGGAGTGATGCCCGGGATGTGCGCCGCACGGGAAGGCCCTGAAGAAGTTGCTGGTCAGAGGCCTCTCTCGAGACGCTCGACAAGATCTCTCGCCTCTTTCGTGCCCAAACCCGTCTACCGTTTCACGTCACGGACAGCATCGTTCTTCCTGTGCTCGCGCACGTTGCGGATCGCGGAGGTGCGCTGCTCGGAGGTCAGTGCCGCCGAGCGAGGCGTCGAGTGCGAGGCGGACAGGAAGTCGGCTGGCGGTGCGGGGGCGATCGTCGGCGCATAGTCCGGGCTGAGAGACGATGTTCGGCCCGGGGCCCGCCGAGTCGGGAGCAGGGCGCCCAGGAAGGCAAGAACGGCAGCCGTGACGGACGCGATGAGGAGCGTCGTCTCGCCCCCACGGCTTTCCAGTTCCCACACGGCAAAGCTGCTGACGATAGCGGCTGCGAAAGATAACGTTCTCATGGCCCACTCCTTTGGTGCAGGCCGATGCCTGTCCTGCTGAGTCTGTCACTATGACAGCCCGGTGGCGAGAGGCAAACGGGCGGCATGTGGCGCCCCCACTGGTGGGAGACACACAGGGGGCCTCCCACCAGTCTTACGAGGAGACCTTGCCTGCGACGACGGCGGTCGTTCCCGTGAGGACAGCGCCCCACGCGCAGTCACTCGCGGCGACTTTGACGGGGAAGTCCTTGAGGACGGCAGAGTTCGTGAAACCAAACGTGCCATAGGCCAGGGCTCCGAGAATGGCACCATCCCTGAACCGTTCGACGCTCGTGCGGTCCTGTCCGGGCTTCACCGCGAGATAGACCGTGCCGGCGAGATATCCGGCATAGAAGAGACCAGCGGGTGCGGCATTCACCTGCGAAGCCATGAGATGAGGGATGTTCTTGTCGTAAACCTTCTTCGCCACCCCGCCGATCCAGGCGGCGTCGAGAACAGCAAATGTTGCCGTCGCTCCGCCCAATGCGGTCAGCCAGCGTCGTGTCTGTGCCATGATCATTCCTTTGCTTGGGTGTGTGACTGTCAGATTATCGGGGAATCGAGAGGGTCTGGGACGAAATGGTTCATTCTTCAAGGAATTGTCATCGTGCCCGCAGGGTACTCTTCCAGCGGTGCGCGATTGAGCTGTTCTCTGATGTGAGACATAGCCTCCCACCCCGCCACGGCAGCGTCGGCCGATAGCCCGCCGTCACCGTCGATGAGTCGTTCCACCACTCTGCCGTAAGCCGAGAGGGGTGCAGGTGCGAGGGCGGAATGGAGGGTCAGGTTTGCAGAGCCGCCGCCCCTGAGATCAGCCCCCGCGAGAGAGATCGCCATGCTGTGGTCAAGGAGGTCGAGGCTGAGCGTATTGGCAGGGTGAGGACCGTTGGGACGGAAGGTGACGACGATGTTCCCGCGGTCGAGGCCGAAAGCCTTCCCCGATTCGAGGCGGATAGGGATGCCCCGCCACCGGTCCACATCAACCTCGACAGTGACGCGGAACCAGGTTTCGGTTCCTCGGTCGGGATCCACCCCGTCCTCATCGACATAGGCGGGGACGCTCTTTCCGTTCACCTCCCCAGCAGAGTATCGGCCTTTTCGGACCTCTCCCTGCACGCGAATTCCTCGCAGGATGTCCTCCGGCGCAAGATCCCCATCGGCAAGTACGTGGGCCACAGTCTGGAGCAGATGAGACTGCAGCATGTCCTCGGCGGCGCCGGTTGCGTCATAGAAGTCGGCGCGGCCCTCAAGACCGATTGTTTCGTTCCACGCGAGGTCGATCGCGGCGATATCAGCGGGAGTCCAGGAGGATGTGATGAGTCGATTCGCGGAGCGCAGGGCACGAAGATTCCGAACCCCCGCCATCTCAACAAAATGATCCACCCGAACAATCCGTGGCTCGTCGACGAGGCCTGCCAGGCGCGCATTGAGCTGACGTGCTGACTCGCGGTCGGTGCCGAACGGCTTCTCCACGGCCAGGGTGATGCCCGGCGGGAGGGCAGGAAGAGCGGAAACCGCCTCGGCCGTGACCGTGGGGGAGAGCGCGAAATAGAGGATGGCGTTCTCGCGTCCCTCGAGGAGCGCAGACAGGTCGCGGGAGTCGGTCGCATCTGTCACCGAGTATGTCGCACGATCGGCAAGGCGCTCCGCTACCCGTGCGTCCACGTGCTCCGTCGCATCGCGAACCAGGCCCGCATAGTCGTCGACGGAGGAATGTCCCGCGCCGACGACAGTGATGTCAGTGCCAGTGAGGGCGCAGTAGTGGGCGATTCCCGGCAGGAGCAGCCGGCGGGCGAGATCACCTGCGCCGCCAAGGATAATAAAAGTGCGTTCCATCGGCGCCACGATATGTGATGGAAGGAACGAAAGGGAGTCTTTTCGGCCCAGTGCGCACGAATATCGCGCAGCGCCGAATAGGGCACGTGTGGTGTGGGTGCCTGTCAGGATGGTCGTGTGAGTACTGACCTTGAGAAGTATGCGTTGTTGTCCGATATGCGAACGAGTGCTCTCGTCTCGCAGGAGGGATCGATCGATTGGCTGTGCTTCCCGCGGTTCGATTCCCCAGCCGTGTTCGCGGCACTCCTCGGCGACGAATCGAACGGATCATGGAAACTCGCCCCCGTCGGTGGCACCATCGTGTCCCGCACGTACCGTGACGGCTCTTTCGTTCTCGATACTGAATGGCAGACTCCGACCGGGAGGGTCATGATCACCGAATACATGCCAACCCGGGGCGATATCGGGGATGAGTCGGATCTCATTCGGGAGGCGACATGTCTCGAGGGTGAGGTGGAACTGTCCATGGATTTCCGTATTCGTTTCAACTATGGGGAGTCGATCCCCTGGGTGGAACGTGTCGACCTTGCCGGTCAGCCGGCACTCGTGGCGATTGCGGGTCCGAACGCTGTCTACCTCACCGGCCCGCTCCCCGAACCTGTGGGCCACTCCCATCAGGGCGTGTTTGCCGTCCGCGCGGGAGAGACGCTCCGGTGGGATGCGATATGGGCGCTGAGCTATGGCCCCCTCCCTCATCGCGAGAACTATGACAAGCTTCTGACGGACACGCTGGAGTACTGGCATGACTGGTCCGACCTCATCGAAGCCGACGGACCCTATGCCGCACACGTCGAACGATCACTCCTTGTCCTTCGGGCGCTGACGGATCATGCAACAGGCGGGATCGTCGCCGCACCGACGACGTCGCTCCCAGAAGAATTCGGCGGATCACGCAACTGGGATTACCGCTACACGTGGCTGCGGGACTCTGCGCTCACGATCGAAGCACTGATCGCACACGGGTTCACGGACGGTGCGATGGCGTGGCGCCAATGGCTGCTGCGCGCTTTGGCCGGTGATGTGCACAGCCTGCGAATCATGTACGGACTCGGCGGGGAGAGACACCTGCCGGAATATGAGCTCGACCATCTTCCCGGCTACGAGGACTCGGCCCCCGTCCGTATCGGCAACGGTGCGGCTGAACAGTTCCAGGGAGATGTCGTCGGCGAAGTGATGGTCGCTCTCGACAAGATGAGGAAAGCCGGCATCAATGAAGACGAACGATCGTGGGGCCTTCAGATCGCGCTCCTCGACTATGCCGCCGCTCACCGAGACAGGCCGGAGCATGGGATCTGGGAGATGAGGGGAGAACTGTCAGAGTTCACCCATTCGCGGGTCATGATGTGGGCCGCGTTCGATCGCGGCATTCGTGCCGTGGAGGACTATGGATTCGATGGGCCTGTCGACACCTGGCGAGACCATCGCGACAGTCTCGCCGCCGAGATCGAAGAGCACGGCTGGAACAGTGAGATCGGCTCCTATACGCAGACCTACGGGTCCACCGACGTTGATGCCTCCCTGCTTCAGCTGCCGCACGTCGGCTACCTCGACTACGACGATCCGAGGATGCTGTCCACGGTTGCCAGGATCGAACGCGACCTCGTCGACCCAGATGGTTTCCTCTACCGCTATCGGACCGAAACCGGCAAGGACGGCCTGCCGGGAGGGGAATACCCGTTCCTCATCTGCTCCTTCTGGCTCGTCGAACACTATGCCCTGTCTGGGCGGAAGGCAGAAGCGCGGGAGCTGATGGACAGGCTCGTCGCCGTAGCTTCCCCTCTCGGCCTGCTATCCGAAGAGTATTCACCCCACCATCGCAGGCTTGCCGGGAACTATCCTCAAGCCTTCTCCCACCTCGGCCTCATCCGGGCCGCCGACGCGGTGGCAGGCAGGAACCCGTCCCTCTAACACTAGGGAATGGACCATCCTGCCGCCTGAAGGAGCCCGTACCATTCGGGCCGAGACAATTGGAGATCGGCGCCAGCGGCCGCGGCACGCAACCGCTCGGGCCGGGTCGTCCCCACGATGGTCTGCATGGCGGCCGGATGTCTCGCGATCCAGGCGGTGGCGATCGCGGCCGGATCCACCGCGTACTTGTCCGCCAGACCATCCATCATCTCGTTGAGCTCGCGGTAGCGGGAGCGATCGAACAGTGAAACCGAGTGATCCCCCTGGAACGGAGACCAGGCTTGGATCGCGATGTTGTTGATGCGGCAGTAGTCGAGGAGACCCCCACCATCGCGGACCACAGCCTGATCCAGCCCCACCATGTTCGCGGCCATGCCCTGCGTGATGATGGGGGAATGGACGATGGAGAGCTGGACCTGGTTGATGGCAATCTGCTGGTCGAGGGCGGCCTGAAGAAGCTCGATCTGTCCGGCTCTATGATTCGACACTCCCACATGCCTGACCTTGCCGGCGGACACGAGATCGGAGACGGCGCGGGCCACCTCCTCGGGTTCGACGAGCGCGTCGGGACGGTGCAGCAGGAGCACGTCGATCACGTCCGTCCTGAGTGCGCGGAGGGAACCGTTGACCTGGTGGACTATGTGCTCGTAGGAGCTGTCATAGTAGCCGTCTGCGATGCCAACCTTGGTCTGGATGGTGAAAGCCTCGCGCTCCGCACTGCCGAGCTGCATCGCGGCAGCGAACCGTTCCTCGCATTCATGGAGGCGCCTCCCGTAGATATCGGCGTGATCGACGTAGTCGATGCCGCTGTCGCGGGCTGTGCGCACGAGGGCTCTGATCTCAGCATCGGACATGTTCGCGATTCTCATCATCCCGAGGATGACGGAGGGAGCATCGAGCCCTGCTGCGGGAATTGTTAGGCGCTTCATAGGGCCACCCTAGCGGGGCCGAAAACAATAGTCGCAGGCTGCTGACACGAATACTGTCGCGTCACGTGGAGCGGGTGACGGGAATCGAACCCGCGCTACCAGCTTGGGAAGCTGGAGTTCTACCATTGAACTACACCCGCGTACTGACCTATTGTAGCCCTTCCCTTGACCCGACACCAAAGCGGCTCGGCGCCGAGCTGGAATGGGGCAGGGGAGAGTCGGAACGCGTACAAGGGAGCGCGCCGGGCTGTTTTTCTGGCAGACTCGAGGCGTGCTCCTTTCAGACAGAGATATTCTTGCCCAGGTCGATGCTGGCCGTATCAAGGTCGATCCGTGGGACGAGGCTTTCGTGCAGCCCTCCTCCCTCGATGTTCGCCTCGATAAGTTCTTCCGAATGTTCGACAACCACCGTTACCCGGTGATCGATCCCGCCGCGGAACAGCAGGATCTGACCCGGCTTGTCGACGTCGGATCGGACGAGCCCTTCGTCCTCCACCCGGGAGAGTTCGTCCTCGGGGCAACCTACGAACAGGTGACACTGCCCGACGATATCGCGGCACGACTCGAGGGGAAGTCCTCCCTGGGGCGTCTCGGCCTGCTCACCCACTCAACCGCAGGATTCATCGATCCCGGCTTCACAGGGCACATCACACTCGAGCTGTCCAATACGGCGACCATGCCCATCAAGCTCTATCCGGGGATGAAAGTGGGGCAGCTGTGCTTCTTCCAGCTCTCATCCCCCGCCATCGCACCCTACGGCAGCGGCGCCCACGGCTCCCGCTATCAGGGCCAGCGGGGCCCCACAGCATCCCGCTCGTGGGTCGATTTCCATCGCACCATCATCTGAGCGCACGTAGGATCGGGTCATGAGCGATGGTGAGCGTGAACTGACCCAACCCGTTCCTCTCGTCGCGCCCACAGGCGGGCTCAATCCGGATGCGGTCGGGTGGACAAGACACCCGATGCACGACACCTCCAGCATCGCCAACGGTCCCCGCAGGGCCGTGTGGGGGCGCAACAAAAGGTGGGAATACTGGTTGATCACCACCCCGCGCCACCTCATATCGCTGACAGTCAGCGACATCGACTATGTCGCCTCCCATACGGTGTGGGTGTATGACATGGAGGGCGAGAGGCGCCTCGACGTGACGGCGATCGTGCCCTTCGCTCGGGGCGCTGTCCTCCCGCCGAGTCTCGGTGACGGCCCTGCGAGGGGAGGCTCCATGCGTTTCGGGCGCGTCCTGCCGCCGGGCCCTGGTCGGATGAGAGCCATGATCGATCCGCTTCCGCAGGGTACCCGTCTGCGTGGGGAAGGGCAGGCCCGAGGCGACGTTCGACCATCTCGTCTGCTGTTCGACGTCACCGCTCACCGTGCACCCGAGCATGAGAGTCTCGGTGTTGTCGTGCCATGGTCGCAATCGCGCTTCCAGTACACGGTGAAGGAGACGGCACTGCCCGCGACGGGCTGGCTCGAGGTGGACGGGGAACGGTTCGACCTGCCAGCGGGGGAATCCTGGGCGATACTCGACCATGGCCGCGGCCGGTGGCCGTATGCGATGGAATGGAACTGGGCGGCAGCCAGCGGCATGGTCGGTTCACGTGCGATTGGTCTGCAGTTCGGGGGCCGATGGACGGACGGAACCGGGTCGCGGGAGAATGCGATCACAGTGGACGGGCGCCTCTATCCCCTCCACGAGGACATCGCCTGGGATTATGTGCCCGGCGCATGGGATCAGCCCTGGCATCTCAAGTCCCCCTCGGTTGACCTGTGGCTCGAACCCTTATGGGATCACGATGCGGTGACCGACCTGGGGGTTCTTGCGATGAAAGCGCATCAGATCTTTGGGTTCTTCCACGGCACCGTCACGGTGGATGGTCATGTCATCCAGATCGACCGGATGCTGGGCTTCGCGGAGGACGTCCGCAACCGCTGGTAGGGCGTCCGCAACCATAGATAAGAAGGACCGCCCCCGAGGGGGCGGTCCGTGGTCTACTTCGTCGATCCCGCCATGAGTGCGGACACGAAGTAGCGTTGGAATGCGAAGTAGACGAACAGCGGAACCACCATCGAGATGAAGGCCCCGGTGGACAGGATGTCCATGTTCGACGAGAACTGTCGAAGCTGGGATTGGATCTCGACCGTGATCGGCTGGGATCCTGGCCCGGCAAAGATGAGGGCGACGAGCATATCGTTCCAGGACCACAGGAACTGGAAGATCGCCAGCGATGCGACGGCCGGCATCGCCAGGGGGAGTGCGATCCTCAGGAAGATCCTCATCTCCGACGCGCCGTCGATACGGGCGGCCTCCAGAAGTTCGGCACTGATGTTCGTGAAGTAGTTCCGCAGGAGGAACACGGCGAACGGCAGTCCGAAGGAGACGTGGAAGATGATGACGGCCGCGTAGGTGCCGAATATTCCGATGCTGCCGAAGAGGCGGGCGAGGGGAATGAAGGCAACCTGGAGTGGTACCGCCATGAGTGCCACAACACCGATAAGCACCCAGTCGCGCCCCGGGAACTCGATCCAGGCCAGCGCATACCCCGCCATGGCTCCGATCGCGACCACGAGCAGGGTGGAGGGCACGACGATGATGACGGTGTTGAGAAGGGACTGCATCATCGCGTCATTGCCGAGGAGCGCCTGGTAGTTCTCGATCGTCAGCTGGTGGGTGTTGGCGAAGACCGTCCACCAGCCTGACGTGGAGTTCGCCTGGGAGGTTCGCAGCGATGCGAAGAAGAGCCCGATTGTCGGGACGAGCCACATGACGGCGACAAGGGCGAGAATGACGTTGACGATCGAGTTCGAGAAGAGTGCGACGATGCGGCCGCCGAGAGTGGTGGGGCGTTCCCCCGCCATCTTCGACCCGCGGGGCTTCCCCCGGCGCGCCTCCGTCTCTGGTTCTGTCACTGTACTCATTGCCTTCCTCCCTGCCGGAAGTTGCGAATGTTGAGGAGCATGAACGGGATGACGAGGATCAGGAGGACGATCGCGAGGGCAGACCCGAGGCCCTGATCGCTGCCGCCTCCGAACGACACGGTCCACATGCGGGTCGCGAGCACATCCGCAGCATTCTTCGACGATCCCGGGGGTATGACATAGACGAGGTCGAAGATCTTCAGCACGTTGATCATGAGCGTGACGATGACGACCGTGAGAACCGAGCTGAGCTGCGGGACGGTGATGTGCCGGAACACCTGCCATTCGGACGCGCCGTCGGTCCGCGCCGCCTCCATGAGTGACCTGTCCACGGCGGACAGCCCGGATGCGATCATGACCATGGCGAAACCTGCCCAGATCCACACGTACGCGAGAATCATGACGGGCGTGATGAGGTCAGGGCCGAGCCAGTTGATACCGGAGGGGCCGGCCGAGAAGTTCGAGGCAGGGACCCTTATCGTCAGCGGCTCATCAACCTCGAGAGTGAATGTCCCATCATCCTCTGTCGTGGTCTCCCAGACGTCGCCGACAGAGTTCACTCCCTCGACGGTGATGCCGCCGAGTCCGGGCTTGTCGGCATCGACCTGGCCTGACTCACCGCCGCCGCCGCGCACGAAGTCGAGCCAAACCGTGCCAGTGATGGTCCCGTCCTCGGACTGCGCCTCGACCGCCGGTGTCGACCCGATGTACTCGGGTGCGATCCCGATCAGGGGAATCAGGGCAACATCGCCGGGCTCGAACTCCCCGAGGGAGAGGATCTCGGACCCTGGCCCGCCCTGCTGTTCGAAGCCGGAGAACTCTTCCCCTGCCCGCAGTCGAGCATCCGGATAGTGCGCCCCCGAGCTGAACACGTTCTTGACAGCGACAGTGACCGCGTTGGCAATGCCGATGTCGGGGTTCTGCTGGAAAGCGGTGCGGAAGATGATGCCGGCGGCCAGCATCGAGATCGCCATCGGCATGAAGATGATGAGCTTGAACGCCGTTGCCCACGCAATCTTCTCCATGAGGACGGCAAAGATGAGGCCGAGGACCGTGCAGACGAGAGGCGCGACAAGAACCCAGATGAGGTTGTTCTTGAAGGCCGTGAATGTCTGCGGATCTGTGAAGATCTTGACGTAGTTGCCGAAGCCGACGAAGCTCTCGCCGTTGCGGGAGAACGTGGAACGGACAACGGAATATCCGATGGGGTAGACGACAAAGACGGTGAGGAAGAAGATGGCGGGGCCGAGCAGGACGCCCAGCAGCCATCTGTTTTGGGTTGATATCGGGGCCTTGCCTCGGCGGGCCTTCTGCCGGGGCGCTTTCACCCCTGTTGTGGTGTCAGACATGAGTACCTCGCTCGAGCGTGGAAAGGCGGGGCGCACTCTCGTACGCCCCGCCACACTACTTATTCGCCATAGGCTGCAACGGCAGCATCCTCAAGGGCCTGAGCAGTGCCCTCGACATCATCCGTGTTCTGGTAGAAGTCGATGAGGATCGACCACATGCCAGCGCCCTCGGTGCCGCCGAAAGCTGACGGCGTGAGGTCAGACATGTCGAAGCGGAACGTCTCGGCGGATGTCAGCTGTTCGGCAATCGCGAGAGACACCTCGTCAGGGTAGAGGCTCGTGTCCGCGTTCTGGTTCGGGGACGTGAAGCCGCCGAGTTCGATCCAGATATTCGCAGCATCCGGGGATGCCAGGTATTCCATGAGTGCCATGGTCGCCTCGTCATCGTTGAATGCGATAGCGACGTTTCCGGCTCCCATGACGGCCGGCTCCGAGCCGTTGATCGAGGGGAACGGGTAGAAGTTGGCGTCCTCACCCACCACGGCATCCGTCTGGTCCGCGATGTTCCCGGCAACGAAGTCACCCTCGAAGACCGTTCCAGCCTCGGGCGGGTCCGTGAAGGCAGCCGTCACCGAATCGGGGAAGGAGCGCTGTGCGCCGCCCGGCAGGACAAGCGTCTCATCGCCCCACAGTTCGCCCAGGATCTCGAGCGCCTCGACGACGGACTCATCGGTCCAGGGGATCTCGTGCGCTGCGAGCTGGTCGTACATGTCAGCACCCGCGGTCCGCAGGTACACGTTCTCGAACCAGTCCGTCAGCGGCCACCCAACATCCGCGCCGACGACAAGGCCGGGAACGCCCGAATCGGAGACGAGCTGCAGCGTTGACATGAAGTCATCCCACGTCTCGGGGATCTCAGCGCCAGCATCATCGTAGACGCCGACGTTGTACCACATGGTCGACTTGTTGGCGGCCTTGAACCAGACGCCATAGAGCTCGCCGTCGTACGTGGACAGGTCCCGCCACGTCTCCGCATAGTTCGCGTCGACCTGGGCGACAACGTTCTCGGTGACGGGCACGATGTCTCCCGAATCGACGAGCTGATCGACCAGGCCGGGCTGAGGCACGAGAGCAATATCCGGGGCGCCCCCTCCCTCGATCTGCGTACCGAGAGCAGTGGCTACGTTGTTGCCGAGCGACTGGTAGGTGACCGAAGCTCCTGTCTGCTCCTCGAAGTAGTCGAGGACGGCCTCGAAGTTCGCCTGCTCCGCACCGGACCAGTCCGATGCGACATCGATCGTCTCGCCGGAGAGATCGGGGTAGTCGATAGTGCCGCCCGTCGATTCATCCGTGCTGTCGTCCGAGGTTTCCTCCGATGTCTCATCGGTGGCGTCGGGAGTTGTTGTCTCGTCGTCGGCCTCGTCGCTGCCACATGCGGCCAGGAAAGCGGATGCCGCCATGACGGCGGCGATTGTCTTCATGCGTCGTTGCATAGTTCCTCCAACACATCGGTGATGTGAGTTAGTGCACACAGGATTGCCTCCCCAGGGTAGACCGTTTCAACCGCGATTGAAACCCTTTCGTGCTTTTGCGGCCCGCGCGCTCACGCGCACGGTCGACGGCAGGCGCTTATCGTTTGCGCTGGTCGAGGCCCCGAGAGACTCTCGATAGATGGAATGTGGAACCTTAACGGAGGGCGCTTTCGGCGGGCCAGGGGTCGCTGGGAAGCCTCCCGCATGTCACCACATCGACTCGCGTCCCATCGATGAGAAACTTCTCCCGCTCGAGGCCTTCGATGACGAAACCCGCGCGTTCCGCAACCCGCCGCGAAGCTGGATTGTTGGTGCGAAAGCCGAGCTCGAGGCGATCCAGTCCGCCGCGCAGCAGATCGCTCGAGAAGTCTCGGACAAGCGTCGAGGTGATGTGGGCGCCGCGGACGGAGGGTATCGACCAGTAGTAGATCCATGCGCTTCGATTGTCGCCATCGATAGAAGCGCCCACGAAAGCCAGAACCCGATCGGTTTCGCGCTCGGCCGCCACCCTGTGGCGCGTGGCGGGGCGCGTGACGGCGGCAATGTACTCGGCCGCTGTCGCCATGTCGACCACCGTCCCCTGGCGTGCCATGTCCTCCCCGCGGAAAGCGTCGAGGATCCAGACGGCGTCCGCTTCCGTGAGTTCTCTCGAGTACCACTCCATGACGGCGATTCTAGGCGAGTGTCATGGCCGCAATCGTGTTGAAGGTGATGAAGCCGAGGACTGTCGAGGCTAGGATCACGGAGGCGACAATCGCATTATTGGCACCGAATCGCTCCGCCAAGATCGACGTGTTGGCGGCCGTGGGCAGTGCTGCGATAATGGTGAGGACGGTCAGCTCGTCCCCACCAAGCGGAGCGCCCGCCGCCATCGCGCCCGCTCCGATCAACCACACCGCGGCGGGGAGAGCGACGAGCTTCACGGCCGTCAGCCAGGCAATAGAGGACCTCGTGACGGACTGCTGGCCCGTTCGTGCACGTTGCTGTTCGCGGGCGAGGACTGCCCCGATCGTGACGAGTGCAACCGGTGTCGCGGAATCCGCCAGGAGGCTGATCGTCTCGGCGATCACCCCCGGCATGTTGATCCCTCCAGCGCCCCAGGCGACTCCGAGCACGATCGCCCACAGCATCGGATTGGCGAGAACTCCGCGCAGTGCCAGTGCGAGGGTGGGGGAGCCGCGGGAACCGCGGTGGGCGAGAGCGATCACGATGGATTGGACGGCGAGAATGTCGACGATCATGATCGGCATGAGCGGGCCAACGGCCGCGGGGCCGAGGAGGGTGACGATGAGGAGGATGCCCATGAACCCCATGTTCGGGGAGGCTGTCGACAGTCCCGCAAAAGACGCATCCCGCCAGCCCAGCCCTGCCCGAAGCCCCGGGAAGATGCCGAGGCACAGGATGATGGTGGTGGCCGCGAGCCAGACGATGGCGGTCCAGGGGTTGACGAGATTCGACAGGGGCGTCTGCGAGCCGAACTGGAACAGCATGGCTGTGATGGCGAAATAGAGAACATACGTGTTGAGCCCGGGCAGGGCGGACGTGGGGAGGAGGCGCAGCCGTGTGGCGAGATAGCCGAGGAGGATCAGGGTGAAGAGGGGTGCGCTGACGATGACAACGTTCACAGACTGAGCCTCCGGTTCGACACCCGCACCGGTGAACGGCACGTGAGGCCAGTATGCCCGAGCAGGCAGGTTCAACCGCGAGATTCGGTGTGTCTGCTCAGAGTCTCCCGATGTGGGAAGGTCTCCCCGAGAGTCCCGCCATTGGCTCTGAGGTGCGGTTTCTCGTGTGCCCGACATGTATCCTGGCAGTCAAGTGGCAGATGTTGGCGCCCACAGTGCCCGCATGAAGGAAGTGGTTACATGTCAGAGAACAACGAAGGACGGCGCCCCGAGGGCGAGAACGGCGTTCCGCCCGAGCAATCCGGTGTGTCTCCAGAACAGGCCGCCGGCGAGCACGGGTGGAATGCCCAACCGGCCAACCCCGACTATCAGCAGGCTGACTATCAGCAGACAGCGCAGTGGCAGGGCCAGCAGACGGGACCGTTCGGCTACCAGCAGCCGGGCGCGTGGTCGGCACAGGAGACGAGTGCGTACCAGCCCGGCTATGCGGCTGATGGGCAGACATATCCGCAGGGCGGCTACGTGCAGGGCGGATATCCCCAGCAGTACGGTCAGCCGGCGTATGGCCAGGAGGGCTACGGCCAGCAGTACGGCCAACAGTATGGGCAGCCGGCCTACGGCCAGGGCGCCTACCCGCAGGACGGTGCCCCGGGAGGCTACCCACCATCCTATGGAGGCTACGAGAACGGCGGAGGTTACCCGCCGTACGGCGGAGGCTATGGTCAGCCCCCCAGCAAGGGCAAGGGACCGCTCATCGCGTGGATCGTCCTCGGCGTCATCCTGCTCATCGCCATCGTTGTCGGAATCCTCTTCGCGACAGGCGTGTTGAGTTCCTCCGATGAACAAGAGCCCTCGAGCACGGCTGTCGAGCAGTCGGTCGAGCCATCAGACGAGTCCGATGATCCTGTACCCGCGCCCGGAGAACCGGCACGCTACGGCGACAGTGCTGAGCTCGATGCTCTGTGGGACTCGTGCGAGGCGGGCAGTCTCGCCGACTGCGACGAGCTCTACTACGTCTCTGGATTCGACACGGAGTACGAAGAGTTTGGCAACACCTGCGGCGGAACAACCGACGCCGCCTACGGCACGTGCAGCTCCGAGTCTGATGAGTCGGCGCTCTCCTATGGCGATGATGCCGACCTGGATGCTCTGTGGGACTCGTGCGAGGCGGGCGGCTTCGCCGACTGTGACGAACTGTGGTGGAGCTCCCCCATCGGTTCCGAATATGAAACGTTCGCGGAATCCTGCGGCGGCCGCACCGAGGGTGCTGCCGGTACATGTGAGATGAGGTCCGAGAGCGGAGATTTTTAAACCTCACGAATAGCGATCGAAGGTCATGTTAACGCCGTTAACGTGACCTTTGATCGTTGACAGCGTGCCACGCGTGGGATAATGGACTATGACGGCGGATGCGATGGGGCATTCGCAGTCCATCTCAAGGAGGTACGCAATGTCGGACAACAATGGTGCTCCTGGGGGCACGAACAACTCCCAGTTCCACGACCAGCCTGGTTCTTTTCCTCAGGCCTACCCGCCAACCGGCAACTATCCACCCGGTGGTGGTTACCCGCCAGCTGGTGACTATCCGCCAGGGGGTTATCCGCCTACTGGTGACTATCCGCCAGGGGGTTATCCGCCCTACGGTCAGCCCCCCAAGAAGGGTATCCCCGCCTTCGTGTGGGTGATACTCGGGCTCCTTGTCGCTGCCGGAGTCACGATCGGAGTTCTCTTCGCCCTGGGAATACTGGGAGGCGACGACGATGTGGAGACGGACGAAACCACCGAGGTCGTTGAACCTGAGCCCACTGTCGAGACCACTGACGCGTCGGAGGAACCGACAGAGGAACCGACGGTTCCTCCGACGGTGGAACCGACGGACGAGCCGACGACGCCAGAGGTTGTCTTCGGCTACGGCGACAATGCGGTGCTCGACGCTTTGTGGGATGCGTGCGCGGCAGGAGACTACGCCGCATGCGATGACCTCTATTGGGCATCCGGAGAATACTCGGGATATGAAGAGTTCGGCGGTACGTGCGGCGATATCGGAATCGATGGCTACGGATTCTGCGAGGGACTGCAGTCGGGGGCGATGAACGCGGGAGACAGCGAGATGCTCGACATGTTCGTCTTCTGGTGCGAGAACGGAGACATGCTGGCCTGCGATGATCTCTATCGCGGTTCCCCTCTCGGCTCCTTCTACGAGGAGGTCGGGAGCTCGTGCGGCGGATCGGGAATGGAAGCATTCGGCACATGCCAGAGCGAAGAGCCGGAGGACTATCCATTCGGCCCCGGAGACAGCCTCATGCTCGACGCTTTCCTCGAATCGTGCGAGGCCGGGAACTTTGTCGAATGCGACCGCGTGTGGTGGCGGGCTCAGATAGATTCTGACTATGAGGCGCTCGCGGCGACCTGCGGGGGCCGCAGCGAGGGGCAAGCAGGTTCCTGCCTCGCCCAATCGGAGAGGTTCTGAGGAGCCGGTCGCTGCTTAGTCCTGACCCCGCTGGCCGCGCTTGACGCCCTCGAGGAGCAGGAGTGACACATCCTTGACCTCGATGTCCGCATTCTCGCTCCGGGCACCATCGGTCAGCATCGTCGTGCAGAACGGACATGCGGTGGCGATGACGTCCGCACCTGTCGCCACCGCTTGCCGTGTCCTCATTCCAGAGATCGATGTGCCGTTCTTGTCCTCGAAGAAGGCGTGAGCGCCCCCCGCGCCGCAGCACATGGCGCGCTCGCGGTTCAGCTCCATCTCCCGCACGTCTCCGAGGAGTTCACGGGGCGGGCTGTAGATGTTGTTGTGCCGGCCGAGGAAGCACGGATCGTGGAAGGTGATGGTCTTCCGCTCCTCGGGGGAGGGTGCCACCGGTGTCAGCCTGCCGTCCCGGACGAGACGGTTGAGGAGCTGAGTGTGGTGAACGACGGTGTAGTGCCCCCCAAGATCGGGGTATTCCTTCGCGATCGTGTTGAAGCAGTGCGCGCAGGACACCACGATATTCGTCGCTCCCACCTCGTTGAGAGTGTCGATGTTCTGTTCCGCCAACATCTGGAAGAGTACTTCGTTCCCTGCCCGCCGGGCGGGATCGCCCGTGCAGGATTCCCCATCCCCGAGCACAGCGAAAGAGACGCCGGCGGTGTGGAGGAGTTCGGCGACCGCAGCGGAAGTCTTCTTCGCGCGATCGTCGTATGCTCCGGCGCAGCCGACCCAGAAGAGGTAGTCGACGTCGGCCGCTGATTCCATGTCAACGCCCACCTGGGGCACGTCGAAGTCGAGGTTTTTCGCCCAGTCGAGACGCTTGCGAGGATTGAGCCCCCACGGGTTTCCCTTGTTCTCCAGTCCCGTGAACATCTTGCCCAGCTCTGAGGGGAAGGCGGATTCCATGAGGACCTGATGCCTGCGGAGCCCGATGACGAGATCGATCTGTTCGATATCGACCGGGCACTGGTCCACGCACGCGCCACACATGGTGCATGCCCACAGGACGTCGGGAGTGATGACGTTCGGCATCAGCGGGGCATCCGGGCCGCGGTCTGGATTGTCGCCGAGAGCGCCCGCCTCGAGGAGTGCCCCGAGAACGTCTCCGCTGTGGACGTCTTCCATGCTTGCCGCAGCCTTCGCGAAGGGTGCTGATGCGAAGGCGTGATCGCGCAGTGTCGTGACAAGGAGTTTCGGAGAGAGCGGCTTGTTCGAGTTCCAGGCAGGGCAGAGATCTTGGCACCGTCCGCACTCCGTGCATGTTGCCGTGTCGAGGAGGCCCTTCCAGGAGATATCGGAGACTGTCCCATAGCCGAGTGTGGCGTCCTCGTCGAGGTCCTCGACGGTGTCCATGCGCAGCGGCCGACCATCGACGTACAGCTCAGGCAGGGGGCCGAGTGCGGGCCTGCCATCCGGATTCGTCTGCGCATAGACGTTGACGATCGCGAGGAAACGATGCCAGGCCACGCCCATGGATGGCACGAGCCCGATGACGACGAGCCAGGAGAGGGAGAGTGCCAGCTTGACGATGGCGGAGCCGGTGATGATCCACCCGAGTGTGTCTTGGGACAGGCCGCCGAGGAGCGCGCCTATCCAGGCCGTCGTCGGAAACTGCACCCAGGATGCTGGTTCGCTGTCAGCCAAATACGCATATTCGGCGCCCCGGATGATGAGGACGCAGGCCACGACTCCGATGATCGTGAACTCGACGTAGCGTGCCTGCCAGTGCACGGAGCCGAAGAAGCGTGATGTTGCCGGGAACTCATCGCCCGATTCGAGGGTGGTGCGGGAGCCGGCTGAACGGCCGGTCGATGTGCGCACCGCCGTGAGGAAGATGCCGCCGATCAGTCCCGCCCATGCGAAGAACTCGACGAGCCAGTTCCAGGGCGCGAACGAGCCCAGTCCCGGCATCGCCCACCCCGGGTCCGTCAACTGGAAGAACGCCGTGACCAGGGTGAACGCCAGGATGGGGAAGGAGATCATGACGCACCAGTGTGCGACGCGGATCCAGGGCCTGTGCTGAAAATTCTCGTGATTGAGGATCTCTGTCACGACGCGGCGAAGGCGCGGGCCGACCGGGCGGAGGCGACCGGGCGCGGGGGTTCCCATGCGGGCGACTGTGATGATCCGCCACAGGCCGTTCGTGAAGACGGCGGCGCAGGCAAGGGAGATCAGACCGGCGAGAGGGAGTGACCAGGAGGGAAGCACGGCGGCCTTTCGGAGAGAAATCGTCTCCTCCCAAATTAGCCTGAATCGCTCCCGTTGTTAAAGAAGTGTGAAGGTCTGGCTACGGCTGAGGTGAGCGGTCGGTTAAAGTTGTAGGTGGACTATCAGGGGGAGTGTGAATGATTCAGTTACTCATTGCTTTCGTGGTGGTTGCTCTTGCAATGCCTGTAGTGATGAGGTGGCTGGGTCGGCAGGGCTTCTTTGTCGCCGCTCTCGTCCCTCTCGCTGGCTTCGTGTGGACAGCCGCCCAGGGCCCGGACGTGCTGAACGGGGAGTACCCGCAGCAGACGTTGACGTGGGTTCCGGAACTCGGCTTGGCGGGAGATTTCCGCCTCGACACGCTGTCGTGGATCATGGCGCTGCTCGTCACCGGCATCGGCGCACTCGTCCTCATCTATTCGACACGCTACTTCTCTCGCAAGGCGAGCGGCCTCGGCCGATTCGCGGCCTTCTTCGTGGCCTTCGCCGGCGCCATGTTCGGCCTCGTGACGACCGACAACACTCTCATCATGTACACGATGTGGGAGCTGACAACGGTCTTCTCCTTCCTCCTCATCGGCCACTATCGCGACCGTCGAGCATCGCGCCGTGCCGCCATGGAAGCCATCATCGTCACGACAGCGGGCGGCCTGGCCATGCTGGGCGGCATCATTCTCCTCGGTGAACGGCCGGGCGGATCCTATTCCCTCACCCAGCTCGTCGAGGCAGGCTCGTCCGGACTGACTGAGGGCGCGAGCACCGGCTATGTGGGAACGGCGATCGTTCTCATCCTCCTCGGTGCGCTCTCGAAGTCCGCGATCTTCCCCTTCCACTTCTGGCTGCCGGCGGCGATGGCGGCACCGACACCGACCTCGGCCTATCTTCACGCGGCGGCGATGGTGAAGGCCGGCATCTATCTTGTTGCCCGTCTCGCCCCCGGGTTCGCCGACATCACGGCCTGGCAGTGGACGATCATTCCCGCCGGGCTGTTCACCATGGTGTTGGGAGGCTACCGGGCACTGCGCCAGAACGACACGAAACTCGTCCTCGCCTACGGCACGGTCTCCCAGCTGGGCTTCATGATGGTGCTCGTCGGGTACGGCAACGCGGGCGTTGCCCTGGCAGGTCTTGCCGTTCTCACCTCCCACGCACTGTTCAAGTCCTGCCTGTTCCTCTGTGTCGGCATAGTCGACTGGATGACCGGCACGCGTGACCTGCGTGAACTGAGCGGGGTGGGACGCCGCCGCCCCATCCTAGCCACCGCCGCCGGCATCGCCGTCCTCTCCATGGCCGGCATCCCACCCTTTGCAGGGTTCGTCGCGAAGGAAGCCGCCCTCCATGCGCTCACCTACGGCGATGGAATGGACATGGTTGTCGCCTGGGTGATCGTCCTCGGCTCGGTCCTCACTCTCGCCTACGGCCTGCGGTTCTGGTGGGGCTGCTTCGCAAGCAAGCCCGGCGTTGAACCGACAGAGCTGAAGAATCGTTCCGGCATCATCCTCACGCCCCCCGTGCTCTTGGCGGGAGCCTCCCTCCTGCTCGGCCTCGTCCCCTCCTGGTGGGAGTCCCTCCTTCGCGGGCATGCGGACTTGAGCCCCGGCGAGCCGGGACATCTGACCCTCTGGGCAGGATTCGGTCTGCCGGTCGTCATGACGATCCTCATCATCGTTGCCGGTGTCCTGCTCTTTATCGCCCGCGTGCCGTTCGAGGCCGCCCAGCGGAAGCTGTCGATACCGTTCTCCGCGGAGGGAACATACCGCCGCATGATCGTGGGGCTCGAGAACGTGGCGAGCGACGTGACGGCACGTGCCCAGACCGGTTCCCAGCCCATGTACTTGACAGCCATTCTGTCCACGGCAGCGCTCGCCGGCACTCTTTCTCTTGTCTTCGGCGGCACAGCGGTCGAGATGAACTACCGCTGGTATGACTCCGTGGCCCAGATCCCCGTCGTCATCATCGCCTGCGGGGCCGCAATCCTTGCCGCTCGTGCGCGCCGGCGCCTCAAGGCGGTCCTTCTTCTCAGCATCTCCGGCTACTGCGTGGCTCTCATCTACGAACTGCACGGCGCCCCGGATTTGGCTCTCACCCAGGTCCTTGTCGAGACGATCACCCTTGTCGTGTTCGTGCTCGTCCTCCGACGCCTTCCCTCCTACTTCTCCAACCGGCCGATGGCGACGTCGCGGTGGTTCAGGGCGGGTCTCGGCGTGGTCGTCGGCCTGTGCGTCGGTGCGTTCGCGTTCTTCTCCGCCAATGCCCGCATCCACGTCCCCGTCTCTGCCGACTTCGCGAGCGAAGCCTACGACTTCGGGTACGGCCAGAACATCGTCAACGTGACGCTCGTCGATATTCGCGCCTGGGATACTCTCGGCGAGATCTCCGTCGTCGTCTCCTGCGCGATCGGCGTCGCGTCCCTCCTCTTCATTCGAGATCGCAAGGGCAGGATCGATCCGCTCCGCAACATTGCCAAGCCGAACACGAAGTACCGGGTGTGGCGCAGGGGAGAGGATGACGAGAGGGGCCGCGTTCTCGTCCAGCGGGGCGCCAACCATCTGGGCGATTACCAGGTGCGTGCACCGGGAAGGAACCAGCGGTGGCTGCCGGGTGCGAGCACGCTGGCGCCTCAACGCCGGTCCGTCATCTTCGAGGTGGGCACGAGGCTCGTCTATCACACGATGCTCATCGGTTCCCTCTTCCTCTTGTTCTCGGGCCACAACCTGCCGGGAGGCGGTTTCGCTGGCGGTCTCCTTGCCGGCATCGCCCTCACCCTGCGCTATCTCGCGGGCGGACGGTACGAGCTCGGGGCTGCCATGCCCGTCCATCCCGGTGTGCTCATGGGTGCGGGGCTGACGACCGCGACAGTGTCGGGCCTGTTCCCGATCGTGCTGGGCGGATCCACCCTGCAGAGCGCAAAGTTCGAGTTCCTGCTGCCCGTGTTCGGGGAGGTCAAGTTCACGACCGTCATCGTCTTCGATATCGGCGTCTACCTCGTCGTCTTCGGGCTCGTGCTCGAGATCCTGCGGTCCCTGGGCGCGGAGGTTGATCGCCACGGCGAGGTCGAGGGTCTCGATGATGATGGTTCCGTCACCCCCACGCCCCAAGCGGACCGTCGAAAGGAAGCTGTGACATCTCGCGAGGCAAGGGAGTCCCTCTCATGATGATCGATACGTCCCCGTCACTCGCTCTCGTCGTCCTCTGTGCCGTGCTCGTCGCCGTCGGCGTCTATCTCGTCCTGGAACGATCCCTCTCCCGCATCGTCCTCGGCTTCTCCTGTCTCGCCAACGGCGTCAACATCGCCTTCCTCATCGCGGGCGGGCGGGCGGGTGCCCCGCCGATCGTGGGGCAGGCCGATCCGAACGAGATGTCGGATCCTCTCACGCAGGCGATGATGCTGACCGCGATCGTCATCACGATGGGAACGACGGCCTTCATGTTGGCTCTCGCCTACCGGTCGTGGCAGTTGGATGGCAACGATGAGGTCCAGGACGACCTTGAGGATAAGAGGCTGGCGGTTATGGCTGAACGCGATGAGCGTCTTGTCAGGGATGAGCAGAACCAGATCGATGACGCTGTCGCGGAAACGTTCGACGAGACTGAGGACGAATTTGATTCCTTCCCCGAGGGTGATGTGAAGTGAGCTGGCTTGTCGCTATTCCCGTCGTCCTGCCGCTCCTCGGCGCCGGCGTCACCCTTGCCTTCTCGAACTTCCGGAGGGTGCAGTGGCTGATCTCGGTGACGATCCTGTCGATCTCTCTCGCGGTTGCGACGGCCCTCGTCTTTATCGTCAACAGCGGCCCTCTGGTCTTCGATGTGGGCGAATGGGCGGCCCCTGTCGGCATCACCCTCGTGGCCGACAGGCTCTCCGCACTCATGCTCCTCGTCTCTGTCGCCGTCACCCTTGCCGTTCTCATCTATTCGCTCGCCCAGGGCGTGGAGGACGGTGAGGAGGCCGCCCCCACGGCTGTCTATCACCCCGCCTATCTCATCCTGTCCGCGGGCGTGTCGAATGCGTTCCTGACGGGCGACCTGTTCAATCTGTTCGTCGGCTTCGAGATCCTTCTCGCCGCGTCCTTCGTCCTCATCACCATGGGCGGCACGAGGGCCCGTATCCGCTCCGGCACCGTCTATGTCGTCGTATCGATGCTGTCCTCGATCGTCTTCCTCATCGCCATCGTCATGACGTATGCGGCGACGGGAACGCTGAACTTCGCCCAGCTCGCGACTCGGCTGCAGGAGATCGATCCGGGCGTGAGCCTCGCCCTGCAGGCGATGCTCCTCGTCGCCTTCGGGATCAAGGCCGCACTGTTCCCGCTTCACGCCTGGCTGCCGGACTCGTACCCGACGGCACCGGCCCCCGTGACAGCCGTGTTCGCAGGCCTCCTGACGAAGGTCGGCGTCTATGCGATCATCCGCACCCAGGTTCTGCTCTTCCCGCAGGGCAGGCTCGATGATGTGTTGAGCGTGGCGGCGATCTTGACGATGGTGGTCGGCATTCTCGGTGCCGTCACGCAGCGCGATATCAAACGTATGCTGTCCTTCACGCTCGTCTCCCACATCGGGTTCATGATCTGGGGCATCTCCGTCTCCACGGAGGTCGGCCTTGCGGCCACGATCTTCTACGTGATCCACCACATCACGGTCCAGACAGCCCTGTTCCTCGTGGCCGGCCTCATCGAGCGGCACGGCGGGTCGACATCCCTGCAGAAGCTGGGCTCCCTCGCGAAGTCGGCTCCCGTGATCGCGGCCCTCTATCTCATTCCTGCTCTCGGCCTGGCGGGAATCCCACCCATGACCGGCTTCCTCGGCAAGGTCGGACTGATCTCTGCCTCCGCCCAGTCCGGGCAGGCGATCGACTGGTGGATGATCGGCGCGGGTCTCGTCACCTCCCTCCTCACCCTGTACGCGGTGCTGCGGGCCTGGAACCTGGCATTCTGGCAGGAGCCGGAGGAAGAGCTCGAGTACACGTCGATCCCGGTCGGGATGTATGGCGCGGCCGGTTCCCTCGTGGTCATGTCGCTCGGAATTGCGCTCTTCGCGGGCCCGATCTACTCGTATGCTGAAAGGGCCGCCATTGATCTCGAGCGGCGCGGCCCCTACATCGTCGCCGTCCTTCCCGACGGCAACCGGGGCACGGGCACGTCCGAGGATGAGACGGATCCGGACGTGGCGGACGAGTTGGAAGACGTCACGACAGTACCGGCAGAGGAGGTTGACGAGTGACTGAATCGAATGCAAGACTCTCGATCCGCCGGGCAACGTTCCGGCCGGGGCGTTTCCCGCATGCCTCCGCCGGGATGCTGATCTGGCTCACGATCGTGTGGGTGCTGCTGTGGGGCGACGTGACGACCGGCAACATTGTCGCCGGCTTCCTGCTCGCACTTCTCCTCACCACGATCACGCCCCTGCCGACAGCGACGTTCGATGGTCGTTTCCGTCCCATCGCTCTCGCCCGGCTCGTGTTCGTCTTCCTCTTCGATGTCCTCAAGGCATCGGTGCAGATCGCGTCCTATGCGCTGAGGAAGAAGCACCCCCGGGGAGCGGTGATCCGTGTCCAGACGAGAGCGCACTCGGACGTGTTCCTGACAACGACCGCGGGCCTCACGTCCCTCGTCCCCGGCTCCGTCATCGTCGACGCTCATTCCGCCAGCGGCACGCTCTACATTCACGTGTTCGATATCGACCTTGCGGGTGGACTGGAAGCCGCCCACGAGGCCGTGCTCAAACAGGAAGAGCGCATTCTGCGCGCCTTCGCGTCCCAGGACCAGCTGATCGATGCTGGGTTCGTGCCCGGGTGGCGCATGGGAGAGCGGCTTCCCGTCCCCTATGCTCCAGCGGCGGGAGACCAGTCATGACGATCGTTGCCTGGGTGTGCGGACTGCTCCTGTTCCTCTCCGCTATCGCCGTCATCATCCGCGTCTCCAAGGGACCCTCGATGCTCGACCGCATGGTCGGCGTCGATCTCCTCACGTCCGTCATCCTCGGAGCCGTCGCCGTGATCTCGGCCCTCACCGGACGCACCGATCTCCTCCCCGTCCTCGTCGTCCTCGCGATCGTCGGCTTCATCGGTTCGACGACGATCGCGCGCTTCGTGGCGCACGAACCGACGGCCGACAAGCGCATCCTCACGAAGGAGGAGGTTGCGAAGATCCTGGCGGATGAACGGATCCGCAACGATGACGATGATGCCGTGCACGACCCTGATCGGGACGATGCTGGGGAGGTGGACCATGCTGGATAGCATCTTGACCGTTCTCGGCGGGGCGTTCCTGATCGCGGGATGTGGGCTGACACTGATCGCCGCGATTGCCGTCCTGCGCTTCACGGACCTTCTGTCACGCCAGCATGCTGCGACGAAACCCCAAGTTTTGGGGCTCATCTTGGCGATGGTGGGGATGTCCCTCATCGTCCGCGACGCGACGCTCGTGTGGACCGCGGGCCTTGTCGTGGCCTTCCAGCTCATCACCGCACCCATCTCTGCGCACATGATCGGCCGGGCGGGATACCGCACGGGCGGGATCGTTCCGTCCGATCTTGTTGTCGACGAGCTGGGCGAAGACCTTGACTCGACGCGAGTCGGTGGGAAACTGGGACCTGGCACAACACAATCCACGTAGCCAACAACCCGAAAGGACGAGGCATGGACATTGGATGGAAGATCATCAGCACGGGCGGAGGTCTTGTCGCCGGTCTTGCGGCGAAGAAGATCGTCGAATACGGCTGGCAGTTCGCAACCGGCCACAACGCTCCCGATGAGGACGACTTCGAATCGAACCTCGTCGAAGCGGTCGTCTTCTCGGTTGTCGCCGCCGCCACGAACACGATCATCAGGAACCTTGTGATGAAGAAGGCGAGCGACGTGTACGGCCGCGCCGCGAAGTCAGTCGAAAGGTAGACCGACCTTCGGCTAGGATGGGTTCTACGACAGGGGAGCGTTGACAACGCTGAGAGTGCATGAACATGCAGACCCTCGAACCTGCTCCGGTTAGCACCGGCGAAGGAAGTCGGGACATCTCTCAGACCCCTGCCCACATGGGCAGGGGTCTTTCCCCTCCAGACATGGAGGTTTCATGAAGAAGCTGACGGTAAGCCTTGCTGTGGTGGCCTTTCTCGGGGCCTGCGGGAGCGCCGACGAAGAACAGACCGTCACGATCCTCACGCACGACTCGTTCGTGTTGAGCGAGGACCAGATCGCAGCATTCGAAGAGGAGAGCGGGTACACGCTCCGCACGATCGCACCCGGCGATGGTGGTGTGCTCGTCAACCAGCTCATCCTCAACCGAGACAACCCGCAGGCAGACGGCGTGTTCGGCATCGATACCTTTATTGTCCGCACCGTCCTCGACGAGGGCCTCCTCGCGCCCTACACGTCGCCCCTGCTGCCCGAATCCGCGGCGGACCTCGTCGTCGATGAGAGCCTGACACCCATCGACCAGGGTGACGTCTGCATCAACATCGACACGGCCTGGTTCGAGGACGAGGGGATGACCCCGCCCGTCACGCTCGACGATCTGACGGAATATGCGTCGCTTCTTGCCGTCATCGACCCGGAGACGTCCTCCCCCGGGTACGCGTTCCTCGCGGCCACCGCCACCGCGTACGGCGATGAGTGGGAGGAGTATTGGGCTGGGCTCCTCGAGGGCGGGGCCCGCGTCTCGAGCGGCTGGTCCGATGCGTACTATGCGGACTTCTCCGGAGCTGACGGCAATGGACCCTACCCGCTCGTCCTGTCCTATTCCTCAAGCCCGGCCGCGGCCGAAGGCACGAGCTACCTGCCCGATACGTGTGTCCGCCAGGTCGAATACGCGGGGGTTGTCGAGAACGCGGCCAATCCCGAGGGTGCCCAAGCTTTTATCGACTTCATGCTGAGCGATGACGTGCAGTCGACCATTCCGGAGAACATGTACATGTATCCCGTGAACGACGAGGTGGAGCTGCCGGATGCTTGGCAGCAGGTTGCGGAGCTGTCCGATGCGGCGATCAGGGTCGATCCGAGCCAGCTCGATCGGCGCGATCTTCTCGAGCGGTTCGCGCAGCTGCGATGACAGCCTGGAGGACGGCATGGACCGCCGCGGTTATCCTGCCCGTGGCGTTCCTTGCCGTCTTCTTCCTCTACCCCACGGGGACGATGCTGTGGCGGGGGATCTGGGACGGCGGGTTCGACCTCGAGGGAATGGTCGAGGTGATGACAAGCCGGCGGACGTGGCTCGTCACGGGACAGACACTCGTCCAGGCCGCCCTCGGAACGATCGGGGCGATCCTCGTCGGCGTGCCGGGCGCCTACATTCTCTACCGCTGCTCCTTCCCCTTCCAGAAGGCGGCCCGCGCGCTTGCCACGATCCCGTTCGTGCTCCCCACCGTCGTTGTCGGCGTGGCCTTCCGGTCCCTCCTCGGCAGGGGCGGAACCCTCGAGTTTCTCGGCCTCGACCAGACGATCACCGCCGTGATTCTCGCCCTCGTCTTCTTCAACTATGCGGTCGTGGTGCGAACCGTGGGAAGCATGTGGCAGTCTCTCGATCCGCAGGCCGTGCAGGCCGCCCGCACGCTCGGCGCATCCCCCCGGCGGGCCTTCCTCACTGTCACCCTTCCCCAGCTTGCTCCCGCAATCGCCTCCTCCGGGGCAATCGTCTTCCTGTTCTGCTCGACGAGCTACGGCTTGGTGCGGACGCTCGGCTCTCCCGGTTACGGGACGCTCGAGACGGAGATCTGGCGGCAGTCGACGAGCCTGCTCGACAATCGGACGGCCGCAATCCTCTCGCTCCTGCAGATCGTCATCGTCATCGCCACGCTGCTCGTGAGCGAGCGTCTGAGCAGCAGGGTCGGCAGGCTCAATCTCCGCAACCATCACACGACCCCGCTCACGAAAGGGGACGTCATTCCGGCAGGGATCACGGCCCTGACAATCCTCACCCTCATCGCCGCCCCGCTCCTCTCCCTCATCGCCCGCTCCTTCCGTGTGGGAGACGGGTGGGGGCTGGAGAACTATCGTCTGCTCCGAACATCCGGCACGGGTTTCGCCGGTGGGGCGACCGTCGTGGAAGCGATCGGGAACTCGCTGAGAATCGGACTGATCGCCACCGTTCTCTCCCTCATCATCGGCATACCGCTCGCCCTTGTCCTGTCCCGCTCCGTGCGCGGCCCGGCAGCGGCAGGGCAGTCGGTCCTGGCGGGGGCGATCCTGCTGCCGCTCGGCGTCAGTGCCGTCACCGTCGGCTTCGGCTTCTCCATCGCCCTCGACTCGCCCCCGCTCGACCTGCGAAACTCGCCGCTCCTCGTTCCCATCGCCCAGGCTGTCGTCGCACTGCCACTCGTCGTCCGCTCCCTCACTCCGACACTGTCCGCGATAGCACCCGGCCGCAGGGAAGCGGCCGCCACTCTCGGAGCGTCCCCGTGGCGGGTGCTGGCCACGATCGACGGTCCGTTCCTGTTGAGGGGGCTGGGCGTGGCCGTCGGCTTCGCCTATGCGACGTCACTGGGGGAGTTCGGGGCGACATCATTCCTGGCTCGACCGGACAATCAGACCCTGCCCGTCATGATCGTCCGGCTTCTCGGACGGCCGGGCGAAAGCAACTATGGGATGGCGATGGCGGGGGCGGTTGTGCTCGCACTCCTCGCCGCATCGATCATGGCGGCCGCTGAGGCTGCACGGAAGGACACCCGATGATGACATTGAAGGACCTGTCGATCAGCTATGGCCCGCTCCGGGCGGTCGATGGGGTGGACCTGGATGTTGCCGCCGGGGAGATCATCGCCCTCTTGGGCCCGTCTGGATGCGGGAAATCGTCCCTCCTGCGCGGCATCGTCGGCCTCGAGCCCGCCTCGGGGCAGATCATGGTCGATGGCGTGAACATGGCGGGGGTGCCGGTCCATGAGCGGGCGATCGGGATGGTCTTCCAGGATGCTCAGCTCTTCACCCACACGACGGTGGGCGGGAACATCGCCTACGGCCTGAAAGGACAGCCGAAGGCGGAGATCTCTGCCAGGGTCGAGGACATGCTCGACCTGGTCGGTTTGGCGGGCATGGCGCAGCGGCCGGTGACAACGCTCTCCGGCGGGCAGGCGCAGCGCGTCGCGCTGGCACGCTCACTCGCCCCCAAACCCCGCGTCCTCCTGTTGGACGAGCCGCTGTCAGCCCTCGACCGTGTCCTGCGAGAACGCCTCTCCCGAGACCTCCGGAGGATCCTCAAGGCGGCCGGCGCGACAGCCATCTACGTCACCCACGACCACGATGAGGCGTTCACCGTGGCCGACAGGGTGGGAATCATGGATCGGGGGAGGCTCCTTCAGGTCGGTGTGCCAGAGGAGCTCATCCATCGTCCGGTCACGCCCCGCGTGACAGAGTTCCTCGGGTCCGCCACCATCCTCGATGCTCCCGTCCTCTCGTCCACTGCGGAGGGGACGAGACTGTCGCTGCCTGCCGAGGTGCTGATCCCCGGCGAAGCGAGCGGCGAGAGCGTGCGGCTGCGATTCACTCCCCTTGGATGAGAGCGGAGGCCAGATCGGGGCGGTCCGTGAAGATCCCGTCCGCTCCCTCATCCCACAGCCGCACCATGTGTTGAGGATCGTTGATGGTCCATACCCGCACGCCGAGCCCCAGATCGTGACTCATGGCGATGAGACGCTCTGCCAGGATCGGGGACTCCATGAGGGGGATCCCGCCGGGGCGCCAACCGACATGGACCCAGGTGCCGGTCGGGATCCATGTGGGAGGGCGGGATCCCGCCCGTGCGGCGGAGACGAGCGCCGCGAGTTCCCGCCACCCCGTGCTCCGCTGCAGGTCCGGGCCCGTCAGGTCACGGATCCTCTCCAGCCATGGTTCCCATGCGTGCGCGACACACACGCGCCCCGCACTGTTCGTTCGGCGGATGCTCTCGGCCAGCGGCTCGATCGAATCGGCATGTTTGACATCGATCGCCCACGAGGCATCGGGGAAAGCATCGAGAACCTCGGCGATCGTGGGAATGTATCCGATGTCGTCGGGCCCGCGGACGTGAGCGGTGCGCAGCTCCGCGTACGTGTAGGAGCGGATCTCGCCCGAGAGCGTGGTCACCCGATCGAGCGTGTCATCGTGGAAGGCCACAGCCACGCCATCGGCAGTGATCTGCACGTCCGTCTCGAGCATGTGGGACACTCTCGCCCCACGTTCGAACGCAACGAGCGTGTTCTCTGGCCCGAGCCCGGCCCCGCCACGGTGGGCGATGACATGGGGGCTGGGGAACGAAGCCTGGAGTGGTGGGCGATCTGGTGTCACGGCACCAGTCTAGACGGTGGCGAGACCGGCGATCTTCTGCCTATCCTGGTCGGAGCGGTGCCCATCCGCGCGAGGACGGTGTCATGACGATCGATTTCTTCTGGCCTTTCGGCCTTGTCCTGCTCATCATCGTCGCCGTCGCGGTGACGACCGGAGTCTTCAATAGGAAGAGGCATGAGCGGAACAGGGCACTGGCGGCCGAACGCGGATGGTCGTATCAGGCGAAGATGCCGGGGATGGCACGCCAGGTCGTCTCCGACGTGGGCGGCGAAAGGTCCGGCCGGGCCTTCGTCGGTGTCTTCGAGGGCACGACTGATCGGGGCGTGTTCTATGCTGGCACGGCCCAATGGACCGAACACCACGGCAGCGGCGAGAACCAGAGCTCCGAGACGGTGCGCCGCAAGGTTGTCACCATGCCGATTCCGCTCTCCGCCCCCCGGATGAGACTCGAGCGCGAAGGATTCCTCAAGAACATCTTCAACCGTGACCTGAAAACGGAGTGGGAAGAGTTCAATCGGGCCTGGATCGTGACAGGGGAGGATCCCCGCTTCGTGTCCGCCGTGCTGACGCCCACCATGCAGGAATGGCTGATGCCGATCCGGGTCAGCTACCTGCTCAAGCCCGGCTGGATCACGGTCTATGCGGACGGCAGGCTCGAAGCGGCCGATGTGGATGTTCTCCTGCCCGCCCTCACGGGATTCTGCGACCGCATCACACCGTTCCTGTGGCAGGACTACCGCCAGTAGAGCCAGTCTCGAGACCGCAGCGGATCACGGCGGTCTCAGCCAGCACCGGACTCCCGGACGATCATCGTCGGGAAACGTCTTATAGGTAGGGGTTGTAGCGCAGAGAGTTGACCTTGCATGCGCATTCGGTTGCGATCTGGATGGTCGATGCGATCTCGCCCTGGGCTCGAGCCTCGAGCAGGCGCGGCACGATCCTGTCTCGCAGCGTCCACGGATCGATCGTGTTGACGTAGATCTTCGTGCCGCCTTCGAAACCGGCCAAGGTGGATACCCGCCATTTGAGGAGGATCCGCCACGGCATCGGCATGTCGACATCGATGGGCTTGTGATGCCATTCCTCGTTCGTGGCGACCTGTGCCCCGGTGGCCACGTGCAGGGCGTGGAGGAGGTCGGACATGCCGCGCTGCTCATCGTGCGACTGCTCCCACGGCAGCGGTTCTGCAGACTTCGAATACACCTCGAGGGTGGGGTAGCGGTGGCCGAATCCGGCAAAGGCGACAGCATGGCGGTTCTCGGCGATGACGAGGTTCTGGAACCCTGCATAATCCACCCCGAGCTCGTTGTACATGTTCGGATTGGAGCGTACTTTCGCCACCTCCATCTCCGCATTCACCGACCGCTGGTCGATGGCGACAAGCTGTTTGTGCAGGTGATCGAACGATGCACCGGCGGGCTTCAGCCAGTTCTGGAACGCCTGCACGTAGCGCACGTACCTGTTGGAGGCATACAGGTCCCTCATCGCGTCGATCGTCAGCCGCATGTACCACTCGTGTTCTGCCGGCGTCAGCGTCCCGGAGGACGCGAGCTGGTTGTCCATCGTTGCACCCTCCACGAAGTGGCGTTTCGCCACGATGACATCGTGCCCGCCGCCGAAGAACGCGTTCGCACCCTCGAGGCGTTCGCTTTCGGGAATCCGGATCCACTCCTCGCGAGTCATGCCGGAGGCGAGTGCCTTCGCCTGGAGAACGTTGAGGATATGGGATTTCCCGGCAGGATCGGACAGGTATTTGTCGCGGCGAAGCGCAGCATCCTGCGGCAGCGAATATCCGTAGTTCTTCGTCCAATAGTCGAAGGAGACGATCTCGAACAGGTTCGGAATCCGGCGGAACTCCCACGGCGTGGCCAAGTCATCGACCGAGCTCGACTCGACGATCTTCGCGCCGTTCTCGGTGGCGACGATGCGGGACTTCTCGGGCGGACTGTCGAGAACCCGCTGCGTGCAGAATGCGCAATGGTGCCCGTGATCGTCCTGGTTGATCGGCTGAGGATGTGGGTTGGCGAGAGTGAGGGGCCGGTTGGCGCGCCCCGGTACGGTCCACACCTCTGTCCCCGAGAAAGGATTGATCTGCTTGATCGTCCCGTCCGCCATCTTCGTGAGGGGCGCGGGCTGAGAGAAATGCGGCTGTGCCATGGTCTAAGCGTATACGGTTGGCGGCCGGTGTCCGGGAAGGAGGCACAAAACCCGGACACCGACCGCCTCGGCCGCTGGTCAGGGCCGGCTATGAGGGGAGACGGAGGATGCGGGACGCATCCTCCATCAGTCCCGCGACTACGTGGATTTCGTAGTGTGAGGCTCGGGTCGTGGCCACCGAGGAGAAGTCTCGCTTGCCGCCCTGGAGGACGTGCACGAATGCTCCTGAGACGGCGCCGAAGACGAGGCCGAGGGCGATGGCGGTGAGGATGACCTGCCAGGGGATGACAGGCGCGAAGAGTGAGAAGAGGAGCCCGAAGAAGATACCCATCCACGCTCCGGACACGGCGCCCTGCCAGGCGGATGTCCAGGTGGTGCGGCGTCCCGTCACCTGCTCCACCATCTCGAGGCCGATGCCGACGATGCGAATGTTCTCCACGGGGAAGCCAGCATCGGACAGCGTGTCCACGTGATGCTGTGCTTCGGAATACGATCGCACCGACGTGAGGACGCGGTAGTTGATGGTGGACGAGTGCAGTTCACCGGGTGTGTCGGTTGCTGGGCCGTGCTCGTTGCTCTCCATGTCCGTCACAGTACGAGCGTTGCCTGTGGATCGAGTTACCTAAGCCTGGGAGTTATCTGACAGCAGGCGGTCGAGGTAGGGGTTGGTGAAGCGCCGCTGCGGATCTGCTTCGCGGACGGCGACCGCGAACTCGTCGAACCGATCATATCGGGAGGCAAGATCTCGGTAGGAGAGCCGGTGCAGCTTGCCCCAGTGGGGCCGCCCGCCCGCGCCCGCCACAATCTCTTCGACCCCCGCGAAATAGTCCCGGTACGGGTCTGCGATATAGCGGTGGACGGCGATATACATGGTCGGCCTGCCGTACGCGGTCGAGAGCGGCACGTCGTCTCCCGCCGATATCCGCACCTCGAGGGGGAACGATACTCGCCACCCGCTGCGGTCGATGAGGGAGCGGATGTTCCGCAGAACCCTCGGCCCCTCCTCGAGGGGAACTCCGTACTCCATCTCCCGGAACCGGACCCGGCGCGGGGACACGAAGACCTCGTGGGCGGGGGCGCGATAGCTGCGGCCCGATGCGAGGCGGGTTGCCGCCCTGTTGATCGCCGGAACGGCCGAGGGGAAGCGCGAACCGATCTCGCACGCCAACCAGAGCGCCCCGTTGTCCAGCACCTCCTCGGTCAGCACATGCTCGAGCCGGTTGCGGGGGCCGATGGTGGCAAGCTCCTCGGGAGTGGCCTCCCCGAGCGGGACACGCGTGTTCGTCTTCAGGAGGACGGCCGAGGTGTGGGGAAACCAGTAGAACTCGACGTGATCGTGTTTCCCGGCACGGTCGATGATCGTCTCGACGGCATCATCCCAGGCCAGGGATTCTTCTTGGGCGATGAGATCGAACGCGGGCACGCATTGGAGCTCCACCTCGACGATGATCCCAAGAAGACCGAGATGCAGCCGGTGGAAGCCCATGTCGGGATCAGTGTCGTCGACGGTGCGGAGGCGACCGTCAGCGCCCAGCACGCTCACGCCGGTGACCATGCCGGAGAACCCGGTGAAGCCGAGGCCCGTGCCGTGGGTGCCGGTTGATATCGCTCCGGCAATGGACTGCGGATTGACGTCACCCTGGTTGGGGAGGGCGAGACCGTACGGGGCGAGAAGGGCTGGGATATCTCGCAGCCGGGTGCCACCGAGGAACCTGGCCCGGTGCGAGACCCTGTCAACGCGGACGAGGCCGCTGAGACGGTCGAGGTTGATCAGGGTTCCGTCCGTTGCCGCGACGGGTGTGAACGAGTGGCCGGCGCCGATGACCCGGACCTTTCCCGGCTGATCGAGGATCTCCTGCACCTGCGCGATGCTAAGCGGCTGTCTGAATGCTGTGGGTGAGAAGCGGACGGTGCGGGCCCAGTTCGTTCTCATGCCGCCCACCCCAGTCCCCGGTAGGTGTCCCACTCGTCGATGAGGACACCGTCGGACACGACGGCGATCGAGGGGAAGTGGTCGAGAGGTTCCCCTGCCTTGGCGGGACGGAAGAACACGAGGTCTCCCAGGGCGAGCTGGTCTGCGGCACTCCCGCGCAGGGGTGTCTGGACCTCCCCCGGTCCCTCCGTGGGGGAGTAGGCGAGGCCGTGTGGCCAGTCGACGACGGGCAGTCGGTCTGCACCTGCCGGGCCTGACGCGATCCAGCCGCCCGTGAAGACCGTTGCCCATCCCGGTGCTGGATGGCGGACGACAGGGGAGGCAAGGAAGAGGGCCGGCTCGTGGCAGAAGTGACGGTAGTGATCGAACAGTGCGGGGGAGTAGATGCCGGACCCGGCGGCGATCTCGGTGAGAGAGCCCTCAGCGGCAGAGGTTTCGAGGGAACCGGTCCCGCCCCCGTTGACGAACTCCAGCTCAGCCAGCTCCCCGACAGCGGCAACGATAGCGGTGCGCCTCTCGCGCAGATCCCGCACCGCCATCCCCTGCATCCACCGCACCAGCATGCCCCGCAGCGACCGGGACGCATTCCCCACCCCGGCAACATGCCCCTCGTAACACATGAGCCCGGCCAGGCGGACCGTGGGGAGGGCAAGGATACTCGTTGTCACGCGGACAGCGTCCTCGACGGTGTGGATGGGGGAGCGCCTCGGCCCGATATGAATGCCGCCGGGCAGGCGCAGGGAGGCGTCGATGTCGAGGCAGATGCGGAAGGGCTGGCGCGGGGAGAGCGAGCCGAGAGCCGTGACATGCTCCGCCGAGTCGACCATGAGAGTGACCTGCTCGAGTGCCGCTCGAGAGCGGGCCAGCGTCTCAAGGGCGGCGCGGTCTGCCGTCGGGTAGGCGACAACAATGTCGGTGAAGCCCTCTACTACCAGGTTGAGAGCCTCAGGCAGGGAATAGGCGAGTATCCCCCGATAGCCAGGTGTGTCCAGGAGCCTGCGGAGCAGAGCGGGGACGCGGATCGACTTCGACGCGACACGGAGCGGCAGGCCCGAGGCACGCTCCACGAGGGCTGCCGCATTGCGGTCCGCGGCATCGAGGTCGAGAACGGCAAGCGGACCGGAACGGCCCGCAAGAGCGGCACGTGTGTGAGGGGTCACCATGGTGGGAGTGTATCGGCATAGGCCGTAGAATGTGGCCGGACTGAGCGGAGGATACGTGAAAAGAACGGGTGAGATGCCGAGAGAGATCTGGGTGCTCGTCGCCGCCGCACTCGCGGTAGCCCTCGGCTACGGCATCGTTGCCCCCATCATCCCCCAGTTCGCGCGCTCCTTCGACGTGTCGGTCATGGCCGCGAGTGCGCTCACGTCAGTCTTCGCGGGGATGAGGCTGGTGTTCGCAACGCCCGGCGGCAAGCTCATCGACATGTTCGGGGAGCGGAAGATGTACATGACGGGGCTTCTGATCGTTGCCCTGTCGTCCGCCGCGAGCGGCTTCGCGCAGAGCTACAGCCAGCTCCTTGTCCTTCGCGGCATCGGCGGCATCGGCTCCATCGTCTTCTCTGTGTCCGCCATGTCTCTCATCATCAAGCTGTCGCCTCCCGGGCAGCGCGGGCGGGCCTCGTCGCTCTACGGCTCCGCGTTCCTGCTGGGGAATATTCTCGGCCCCTCTCTCGGATCGCTGCTTGCCGTGTGGGGCATGAGGCTGCCGTTCTTCATCTATGCGGGCACCCTCATGGTCTCCTTCGTCGTCATCCTCATCTGGCTCCCCGAACCCGACAGGACTCACGATGCTGACGATGTGGCGGCGGAGCCGATGACGGTGCGGGAAGCGGTCTCCTCACCGACGTACCGGGCTGTCCTTGTCACGGGCTTCTCGCACGCGTGGACGAACATGGGTGTGCGGCTGACCATGATTCCTCTCGCGACGGGTGTTGCGATGGGGTATGGCGAGTGGGTGTCCGGTGCCGCACTGACGGCAGGTGCCCTGGGGACGGCGCTCGCCCTTCTCGTGGCCGGCAGCTGGTCGGATCGCTACGGCCGCATGAGGGTCATCGTGCCCGGTCTTGTCCTGTCTGGCGCGACGACGATGATCTTCGGGAATCTCGACAATCCGGCCATCCTCGTGGCGGTCGCGTTCGTGACGGGCCTGGGGGCGGGCCTCATCCAGCCCGGCGAACAGGGCGCCGTTGCGGACGTCCTCGATGGCAGGGCGGGCGGCAAGGTCGTGTCGACGTTCCAGATGGCGGGGGATCTGGGTCAGATCATCGGCCCCCTCCTCGCCGGTTTCATCGCCGACCGGCTCGGCTACTCGTATGCCTTCGCCCTCTCGGGCGCTATCCTCATCCTTGCCGTTATCGCCTGGATCCCGGCCCGCACGGACAGCTATCGGGGCTATCGGCGCGACTGATCGCAGACTTTCGAGCAAATTCCCAGAAATGCTCTTATGCGACTTAGGTCTCATGTACCGTGTCACACTATAGAACTCGCGGAGGCCTCGTGGGCTCCGGAAAACGGTGAGTTCTGGCGGCCGACCCTAGGAGCGTGCAATGAAAGAACTGGAAGAATCGATCGCATCATTCCTCGACACGATAGGCGGAATCATCTGGGGACCCTTCGTCCTCATTCCCCTTCTCGCGATCACGGGCCTGCTTCTGACCGTGCGCCTGCGAGGCATCCAGTTCACGAAGCTCGGGCCAGCCCTCCGTCTCGGGCTCAAGGACCGCAAGGATGCGGATGCGGATGACGGCGATGTCTCCCAGTTCCAGGCGTTGACGACCGCGCTCGCGGCCACGGTGGGCACCGGCAACATTGTGGGCGTCGCGACCGCTATCGCCCTCGGCGGTCCAGGTGCCGTGTTCTGGATGTGGGTGACCGGCATTCTCGGCATGGCATCGAAGTATTCGGAAGCCTTCCTCGCTGTCAGGTACCGGACGAAGGATGATGCTGGGGAGGTGTCCGGCGGACCCCAGTACTATCTCGAGCGCGGCATCACCATCAAAGTCGGCGGCATCTCGATCGGCAAAGTCCTGGCCATCTCCTTCGCCGTGTTCGCCGTCATCGCGTCCTTCGGTATCGGCAACATGACGCAGGCCAACGCGATCGCCCGCAATGTCGGCTCCTCGTGGGGAATCGACACGTGGATCATCGGCCTCGTCCTCATGCTCGGAGCCTTCGCCGTCCTCATCGGCGGCATCAAGTCCATCGGCAAAGTGACGTCCGCTCTCGTCCCGATCATGATTCTGCTCTACGTCGTCGCATCGATCTGGATCCTCATCGTCAACATCGGCAACCTGCCGTCCGCCTTCGGCCTGATCTTCACGGATGCGTTCACGGGAACAGCCGCGACCGGCGGCTTCATCGGGGCGACGATCGCGCAGGCGATCCGGTTCGGCATGGCCCGCGGTATCTTCTCCAACGAATCCGGCATGGGGTCGGCCGCGATCGCGGCGGCCGCCGCGAAGACCACCCACCCTGTCCGTCAGGGACTGGTCTCGATGACTCAGACCTTCATCGACACGATCATCGTCGTCACCTGCACGGCTCTTGTCCTCATCACGACGGGGGCGTGGGCTGTCAGCGAGGATGATGCCGCCTATGCGACCGGTGAGGGTTTCTCGACCGGGCTGCCGGGCGAGTGGGGCCACTGGATCGTGACGATCGCTCTCGCACTGTTCGCGTTCTCAACCCTGCTCGGCTGGTGCTACTACGGTGAGCGATGCGTCGAGCGTCTCGTGGGACGGCGCGGCGTCATGCCCTACCGTGTCATCTTCTGCCTCATCGTCTACGTGGGTGCCACGACGTCCCTGTCTCTCGTATGGAGCTTCGCGGACGTCATGAACGGCCTCATGGCGCTGCCGAACCTCATCGGACTCATCGTCATGTCGGGCCTGATCGCCCGCGAGACCCGCCACTATCTGAAGAACGATCCGAACCTTCGCGCGACAAAGGCTGAAGTCGATGCGTTCATGGAAGGCCACGACGGCGGCATCGACACCTACGAGAAGACCGGTCGATAGTAGTTACGAGAAGTCCGGGCGATAGAAGGAAGAGAAGAACCTCAGGGGGCAGTTCGTTCTGAACTGCCCCCTATCCTATGCGGCTGGCCTGCGTCCCAGGTCAGCGGCCCCGATGATCCCGGCATCATTGCCGAGCGCGGCCGTGACGATGGGGATGGTGGGCCGGTAGTCTCCGCCGATCTGCTGGTCCCGGAAGGACTCCTCTGCCGGCACGCGGATGAGGGAGCCCGCTTCCGAGACTCCTCCCGCGAGAACGAACATGTCCGGGTCGAGAACGGAGACGAGATCGGCGAGGGCGATGCCGACGTACCGTCCCGCCTCGTTGAAGCACCGGATGGCGGCCGTACATCCCCGCCGGGCCGCCTCCATCACCGTATATCCCGTGATCCTGCTCGGGTCACCATCGACAAGACGCAGAAGCGTTGCGGCGAGATCAGGGGAGGTCGCTGCCGCGTCGCGTGCCATGCGGACGAGAGCCGTGCCCGAACTGTACTGTTCCCAGCATCCGCGCCCCCCACATCCGCATTGCAGACCATCGGGAACAAGATTGACGTGTCCGATCTCGCCCGCGAAACCGTGGGTGCCACGGAGGAGCTGACCGTCGATGATGAGGCCCCCGCCGACACCCGTGCCGAGAGTGACGAAGACGATCGAGGAGGCATGGCTTGCCACCCCGAAAGTGAACTCGCCCCAGGCCGCGGCGTTCGCATCATTCTCGATCACGGTGGGAAGGCCCGTCGCGTCCTCGAGGCGGTCGGCGAGGGGCTCGTCCCTCCAGGCAAGGTTCGGGGCGAAGGAGATGGTGCGGCGGGACTTGTCGACGAAACCGGCGGCACCGACCCCGATCGATGCCGCGGCATACTCGGACGCCAGTTCCTGCGCAATGTCGACAACGGTGCGTGCGATTGATGCGGCGTCGGAAGCGAGAGAGGGCCTGCGGATCTTGGTGATCATCGTGCCCGCCTCATCGACCACGCCCGCCGCTATCTTCGTACCACCGACATCAATGCCTATCGAAAGACTCATACCACTATCGTCCCACGATCAGGGCGCGTGCGGCGACGTGTACTCGCCCTGCCGCAGTGCCCGCTCCGCCTGCTCCGCGACATCGCCGTGGACAACGGCGAACGTCCTCCCCTCGACGAGCAGAACGTGGACGGCATCGACGAACATCGACGCGACCTGGGAGAGGACGTTCGGACCGGACGCGTCGAGAGCGCTGCGGGTCGTCCCCGACCGGATGAGGAGTGTGGAATCGGTGAGCGTGACGTCGTCGATCGGGAGGCCGAGCCCGTCCGCGAGGAGCTCAATATCGCGGACGAGATCAGTTCCGGTGACGGTCACTCCGATGGGAACGGCGCAGGGCCTGCCGGATGTGAGGGCATCGGCAAGCGACATCGGATCCGAGGGATCCCCGGCAGCCGCGATCCACTCCTCCCTCGTGAGGCCGTCGCGAGCGACAAGCCCCCTCATCCCGAGCCAGTGGATGTGAGCATCGATAGCGGGATCGGTGACAGGCGGAAGCTCCGCCCTTCTCCGTCGGAACAGCATTGAGTGTCAGATCCCCAGGGATGTCTGGACTGCGAGAAGGGCGTCAGCCGACTTGTGGAGCTTCGCCTCTTCGATCTCGTTCATGGGGAAGTCCAGCGTGCGCTCCACACCCTGGCGGCCGACGACCGAAGGGACGGAGAGCGCGATATCGGAGATGCCATGGTAGTCGTTGAGGAGTGTCGAGACCGGCAGGACAGCCTTCTGGTCGCCGAGAATGGCTTCGACGATGCGGGCGCCGGCAACACCGATCGCGTAGTTCGTGGCACCCTTGCCCTGGATGACCTTATATGCGGAGGTCATCACTTCCTCTTCGAGAGCATCCAGGACGGCCTGGTCGAAGACGCTGATGCCGGACTCGTCCGTCCACTCCTGCAGCGGTGCCTGTCCGATCGTGGCCGAGGACCACAGCGCGAACTCGGTATCGCCGTGCTCTCCCACCATCATGGCGTGGACGGAGCGCGGCGAGATGCCGATCTTGCGGCCCACAAGCCATCGCAGCCGCGACGTGTCGAGAACCGTCCCGGACGAGAGGACGCGGTTCCTCGGCAGGCCCGAGATCTTCAGAGCGGCCGTGGTCAGAACGTCGCACGGGTTCGTGACAAGCATGAAGATCGCATTCGGAGCCTGCTCGAGCAGCTGGGGCATGAGTGAGCCGAGAATGTCGACATTCGTTCCCGCCAGGTCGAGGCGGGACTGGCCGGGCTTCTGCCGTGCACCAGCGGTGATGATGACGATGTCGGAACCCGCCACACAGCTGATGTCGCTGCCGCCGATGATCTGGGATTCTCTCATGTACTGGCTGCCGTGTCCGAGGTCGAGGACCTCGGCGTCAACCTTGGCCGTGTTGACGTCGTAGAGAGCGATGGTGTTGGCGGAGCCGCGGATAAGGGAGGCGTACGCGAGCGAGGAGCCCACGGAGCCTGCGCCGACGATGGAAAGCTTGGTGGTGCTGGCTGAATCAGTCATACCCTCATTCTCGCTGACGGCGAGGCTTAGGCCAAGAGAACCCACGGAGCAAGAGACCTTCTTCCCCAGGTCGCTGCGCCATAATGGAGCAATGAGCCGCTTCCACGACCTGGTCGACAAGTTTGGTCACCTCCCCATTCCCCTCTCACGGGCCGCGGACGGTGAACGATCGGCGGCCGTTCTCATGGCGCTGACCGACGAGGACGACACGAGGATTGTTCTCACCCGGCGCGCCATGACCCTCCGCTTCCATCCCGGCCAAGTGTCTTTTCCGGGCGGGAGTCTCGATCCGGGAGAGACTGTCGTCGAGGCCGCGCTGCGGGAAGCCCACGAGGAAGTCGGACTTCATCCCGACACGGTCTCGATCCTCGGGGAGCTACCCGACCTGTCTCTTGCCGTGTCGAAGAATGCGATCACTCCGATCATCGGCATCATCGCCTCCGGCGAGAACCCGCGCGTCGTGGACGAGAGGGAGGTCGAGTCAGTCCACCTGCCATCCCTCGATCGCCTCGCAGACCCCGATGTTCGCGTGACGGCCACATTGCCGGGAGCCCCCTACACGGGGCCCGCCTTCGATCTCGATGAGATCTTCGTGTGGGGGTTCACCGCGCACCTCATCGATGGTCTTCTCACAGTCGGCGGGTGGGAAAGGCCGTGGAACCAGTCAAAGATCATCGAGGTGCCCGCCGACTTCCGGCGTGACCGCGCCCGCAGGACGACATAGCAGTCGGACGAGACGAGCGGTACGAGAGCGGTGCGCTGGCAGATATCAGCGTCTGCCGTGCCTCGATGCCACTGGGGGCCTGATCACCGCTGCGATCAGGCCCCCATTGCTAGAGTGCGGCGACGAGGACGCGTGCGACCTCGACGAGGGACACGGCTCCCGGGTCAGCCGTGCCGACAGACTTCTTGCCGAGGGGACGCGCACGGCCCAGCTTCGCGACGAGATCAACCGTCGACTGGGCGCCCTTCTCTGCGGCTGCCAGGCCCGCTTCGCCCTTCGCCCTCAGATCGCCATCGGTCGATGCAAAGGCCTTCGCGAGAGGAGCGAGGGAGTCGACCAGCGTCTTGTCTCCCACCTCGGCTCCGCCAAGACGCTGAACAGCATCGAGTGCGGCTATCACCGCGGCGACAAACTTCTCCTCAGTGGGAGAATCCTGATCTCCGAACGTTGCACCGAAGGACGTGAGGATCGCTCCCCACAGAGCGCCCGAGGTGCCTCCCGCACGATCCGACCAGGCATCACCCGCGGCAGCGAGTGTGGTTGAGAGGCCCGCACCGTCTGCGACAAGCGCCTTCGCCGCTTTCGCGGCTGCACGGGATCCGTTCTCCATGCCGATGCCGTGGTCTCCGTCGCCAGCGACGGAGTCGAGCTCGCCGAGCTCGTCCTTCTTGCTCTCGAGCATGGCCGCGATCTCGCCGAGGAGCTCGGCCGCCTTCTGCGCTGCCGCTTGGGACTGCTCGGAGCCCTTCTCGGTGACTGTCACCTTCGCGGCCTCGTTGTTGAGAGCCGCATCGTCACGCTCGACTGTTCCGACCGAACCCTTGCGGTAGGCGGGGGCGTCGCACGGTGCGTTCCAGTACTCCTCGAGCTCGTCGTCGACCCACGTGAGGGTGAGAGAAATGCCTGCCATGTCGAGCGATGTCACGAACTCACCGGACTCGAGATCGGCCACCTCGATCCCCGCTTCTTCAAGGAGATCGTGGACGGTGCCCGCCACGGTGAACAGCTCTTCATACTTCGTGTCGCCGAGGCCGTTGATGATCGCAACCACGCGATTCGCGCCCTCGGGGCGCTCCTCGAGGAGCCCCTCGACAAGAGTCTTGGCCAGCTCATCGGCAGTTCCCAGCGGCGCTTCGTCGATGCCGGGCTCTCCGTGGATGCCGAGGCCGATCCCCATCTTCCCCTCCGGGACGGTGAAGAGAGGAGCCTCAGCGCCAGGGAGAGTACATCCCGAGAAAGCGACGCCGAAAGAGCGTGTCGCGGCATTGGCCTTCTCGAAGATCCGCTTCACCTCATCGAAATCCTTGCCGGCCTCAGCCGCGGCGGCAGCGATCTTGAACGTGGGGAAGTCACCGGCGATTCCGCGGCGCTTCTCCACCTCATCCTTCGCACCCGAGGCGATGTCGTCGGTGACGACAAGAGTGTCGGCCTGAATACCCTCAGCGCGCAGGCGTTCGATGGCCTGGCCGAAGTGCAGAACATCGCCCGCATAGTTGCCGAATCCCATGAGGACGCCCGCCCCGCGGTCAGCAGCCTTGAGCACCGAATATGCCTGCGCACCTGATGGAGAGGAGAAGATGTTGCCGCATACTGCACCGTCAGCAAATCCTTGGCCGACCCAACCCGCGAACGCCGGGTAGTGTCCCGACCCGCCTCCGTAAACAACTGCAACCTTCCCGTCACGGGTGGCCGTCGAGCGGACCACGCCGCCGTAGACAGGCTTCACGTATCTCTTATTGGCGAGAACAAAACCACGGAGGGACTCCGCGGGGAAGTCTTCGGGAACATTTACTAGACGCGTCATTGCATTCTCCTGATCTGGACCTGTCTCCACTGACAAGTCGTCCGCCCCGATTGTACGAACATGGCACGGGACACACAACATAGAATCACGAAGAAGCCTGACATTTTCTCATTCTTGAGCGGGAATCGTGACTGCATTTCACCAGCAAAGTGCGGGAAGTGGCGTGGATCGTCCCATTCCCAATGATTTTGTCCGCCAATGAAAGTGTTTGTGAACTTTCAGTGAATTCGCGTTGGTCTCAACATTCGGAAAGTCAGGGGAAGGCGAAAGTCATGATACCCGCTCACGAGATGATGGCTGGGCATGTCTTCGCAGTCGTGCAGCCAGCTACGTGCGGCGCTGCCGGACCGAGATGTCGACCCGTCAGTCCTCGGCGGGGCTGATTGGGGCGCCAGCTTGTAACTTCTGCATCCGAGAGAATGCACGCTATGAAGAACTGATACCAGAGCGCGATCCGCGCCAGGCTATCCCGTCGGGTGGGAGTCAGCGTTTGACTGAGGGCCGATCGCGAGGTGGGACGCGGCAATCACCGTCGCCATTGCCATCCCACCGTCGTGGCTCATCGACACGTGCCACGAGGCTGTGCCCGGTCCGTGGATCTGCGCGATTGAACTCTCAACAGTGTCAGCAAGTGGTGGATGGATGGTGAGCGCGGGCCTGCCCCACCGATCCGCGATGACCTCGATCTGTGACCAGACGAGCTCCTCCTGAGCGAGTGGGGGCGGGGTGCCGATTAGGGCGGCGGACCAGGCTTTGATGAAGGCCTCTTTCGCCGCCCACCGGGCGGCCAGGTGCGCCGCGGGAGAACCGGACACGGTGGCCCTGTTCTTCGCGGTGCGGCGCTCCTGGCCCGTGAAGGCGCGGGCGTAGACCGTGCCGGGTGAGTCCAGCTGCAGTGCAAAGGACTCAACGTCGACAAGGTCCACGCCCACGCCGATGATCACTCGAAGAAGCCGCTCTGTGCGAGGCGCGCCTCCGGGTCGAGCAGCATGGCTGCCTCGATCTCCTTCGGCTCACCGATGAAGCGGCGATCCTCGATCGGGGTGAACAGCGGCTCGTGGCCGAGCATGCCAGCCTCGCGGCGGCGCACACCGGCACGCAGGCGTGCCGTTGCCGTCTCCAGCCAAGCCTCTGCCGCGGCGTGTCCGAGCTCCTGGCGCAGGGCCTGCTCGAACGCGGCCGGGTGGACGAGTGCGACGAGCGCTGACACGTGGCCGAAGCCGAGCGAGGTGAGCAGGCCAGCCTTGACGGTGGTCGGCAGCTCGAGCGGTTCCCGGAGCCAGACGAGCCCCGGGGAGCTCTGGAGCTCAGGATCGACACAGTCGAGCGCACGGTTCGCGGGGATCCGTCCGGTCCGGAAGATATCGGCCAGGCCGGCAGTCTGGAAGACGGCGGCACCGCCCTTCGCGTGACCTGTCAGCGTCTTCTGCGACACGACGAACATGGGGTTCCCGTTCGAGCGTCCCATCGCCTCCGCGAGGCGGGTGTGCAGGTTCGACTCGTTCGGGTCGTTCGCATTCGTCGACGTGTCGTGCTTGGAGATCACGGAGATCTCATCGACCGAGACACCGAGATCGGCGAGGTTGCGGACGAGCCTGGAGGACTTCCTGCCGCGTCCCGCAGCGAGAGCACCGAGCCCGGGGGCCGGGATCGAGGTGTGTGCACCATCCGCGTAGGACTGGGCGAAAGCGACCACTCCGTAGACGGGCAGACCCATCTGGGCCGCGACAGAGCCGCGAGCCAGCAGGATCGTTCCGCCGCCTTGAGCCTCGACGAAGCCAGCCCTCCTGCGGTCGTTGGCACGGGAGTAGAAGCGTTCGCTGATGCCCTTCGCCGCCATCGCATCCGAGTCCGCCGTGGCGTTCATGGAGGCGAAGCCGGCAATCGACTCGACCGAGATGTCATCGATCGCGCCGGCGACGACGAAGTCTGCCTTGCCGCAGGCGATCTTGTCGACGCCCTCCTCGACCGAGACGGCCGCGGTGGCGCAGGCGCCGATCGGGTGGATCATCGACCCGTAGCCGCCGATGTACGACTGCATCGTGTGCGCCGCGACAACGTTGGGGAGGGTCTCCTGGAGGATGTCGGAGGGGATGTCTTCGGCCAGGAAACGGTCGAGGAACAGCTTCCTCATCGACGTCATCCCGCCGAAGCCGGTGCCCTGCGTCATCGCCACATCGGACGGGTGGACGGCCTGGAGGATCTCCGCGGGGGAGAATCCGGCAGACAGGTAGGCGTCGACAGCGGAGACGAGGTTCCAGACAGCAATCCGGTCGATGGACTCGACCATGGATGCGGGGATGCCCCAGCGGGTCGGATCGAAGTCGGTCGGGAACTGTCCGCCGACCTTGCGTGCCATGGCGGCGCGGCGCGGCATGCGGCTGCGGGCACCCTGCTTGCGGGTGACCTGCCATTCCCCATCGTTCTCTGTCGCGACAGTGAACGCAGGATCGGCATCGACATACGATTTCGCGGCCTCTTCGGAATCCACCGTGAACGTGACGTCCGTGTCGAGGAACATCTCCACGCCCTCGGGGCTCGTCAGGTCTTCGATGGCGATCGAGTCGACGAAGGTGCGGACGCCGGAGCGTGCCACCACTTCATCCCGATACCGGTCGAAGATATCTGCCTCGTCGACAATCTTGTCGTCCGTGTCATACCAGCCGGCCACGGGAGTATCGCGCCAGCGGAGCAGGCCTGTCATCCACGCCAGTTCGAGCACGCCGGCGGCGGTCAGCTCGACACTGCCATCGGACTGGATGCCGTACTCGGCTTCGAAGCGGGTGCGTCCCGAACCCCACGGGCTGACCTCTCCGAGGCCGACGATGACGACCATGTCCTCGAGGGACGCGGCGACCGTGCCCCAGTCAGCGGTGGGCTGAGCAGAGCGGACAGGGGAGGGCAGCGCCTGAAGGGTTGCTTCCACCGTCGAGACCGTCTCGGGGGTCAGGACCTCTGCCTCTGCGCGCAGCGCAGAGATCGAGATCTTGTCCATGCCGCCAGTCAGGTCCGCCTCGATCGGTGCCTCGCCTGCACGGGCTTTCGCCTCGGCAGAGCACAGGGCGAGCAGTTCGCTCGAGATCTCCGACGGCGTCCATACGCGGATGCCGGACTTCTCTGCTGCGGCGACGAGAGGATCGTTGCCGCCCATGAGGCCCGTACCGGCAACCCAGCCGATCCTCGGGTGCGCGATGGTGACACGCTCAGCCCACGGCTCGACCTGCCATTTGTTGACGATCGCATCGAATGCGGCCTTCACCTCGCCGTAAGCACCATCCCCGCCGAAGGTTCCCCTGTTGGGGGAGCCAGGCAGGACGACGTGCAGGCGATGTTCGACGTTCGTGTCCGCACCGATCTTCGACAGTGCCGTCATGGAGCGCTCAACCGACCACAGGAGCAGGCGGGCCTGCGTCTCCGTGGCAGGGCCAGCATCCTCAGCGGTGCCCGAGACGGGCGGCGCAGCGAACGGGAAGTACAGGTCCGGGACGAGAGCGGGCTTCGTGACCTTGAGGTCAGAGCCCACGGTCTCGGACTGTTCCGTACCGATCCACTCGACGAGAGCATCGACATCGCGGTAGGAGGACAGGTTCGCGGGAACCAGCCACAGCGCAGCATCGGCCGACGCGTTCTCGCGGTAGAGCGTCTTCGCGTAGGCCAACCGCGCCGCGTTGAGGCGCGACGCCGTGGCGACGACGGTGGCACCGCCGGCGAGCAGCCCTGCCACGACGCCGCCGGCGATCGAGTTGGGAGCCATGCCGGTCACGATCGCGATCTGACCCGAGTATTCTCCCGGTGCCGTATCGAGAGCCGACTGTGCGATCTGCTCGAAACGGCGTGCCTTCTCGCCGGAGGACTGCTGTGCCCACCAGGAAGCCTGGTCGGCAACAGCCTGACCGGCCCCGCGGAACGACACCGTGTCTGCCAGCTCCTGGCCTGCCCACAGGCGAGCCAGGTCTTCGCGGGCCGAAGCCCAGCGGTCGTCGAGGAGGACGGCCTTGCGCGGATCGAACGAGGGCGTGACGAGGGAGACCCAGCCGGCGCCGAGCTCAGCCTCGACAGCGTCGAGGACGGCCTGTGTCTCCTCCGCTTCGGAATGATCGAACGATGCTGGGGTGGCTTCGTCGAGGCCGAGTGCGTTCAGCAGGTGGCGTGCCGTGTTCGCGAGAACACCGCGGTCACCCGTGATCGAGGAGGCGAATTCGTCGAGAGCGGCAGAGTCGACGGTTGCGCCGCCACCGCCTCCGGCGGTGGGAATCGCGACGGGGATGCCGTGGGCGGCACCCACCTCCGCAACAGCCGCGTCGATGATCGCGGTGACATCCGCCGTCGATGATGCTTCCGTCGGAAGGGAGGCGAGATCGCCTCCGCGGGTGGATGCTCCAGGGCGTGTGCCGAGGAGGATCGCCGCTGTCGTGTGCGCAACCCAGCCGTCTCCGAGCTGCCACACGCCGGTGACACGCTCCGCGATGGCGGACTGCTTCTGGCCGGCGGCGCCGAACAGTTTGCGGATGCGATCCTTGATCGCTTCCCCGAGGACGGGCCCGAACGGCTTGTAATTGTGTGCCGCGCGGTCCACCGTGGCGGACAGGGTGACGACATCCGCTTCCGCGGCGCCCTCCACGCTGGCCAGGCCGAGTTCTGCCGAGAAGTCCATGAGGAGCTGGTTGAGGCGCGAGGACACGCCGTTGGTCAGCGTCCCGGTCGTATCGGCTGCGCCGATCTGTTCGGGGCGGACCTTGTTCGCGAAGGCGAGCAGGGTCTTGATCGCGTCGGATGCTCGGTAGGGCAGGTCGGCGGGACGTTCGACGGACCCTGCCGGCGCGACGGGGGCCGCGGGTGCTTCGGGTGCGGGTGTCGGTGTCGCGGCCTGGGCCACGGGAGTGTCCGGGATCTCGACCGGCTCATCATCGTCGATCGTGTTGACGTCTTCGTGGTAGACGAAGGCCTCGTCACGCTGGACGTTGCGCACGGTCACGGACGCGTCCGTGTATTCGGGCAGGGCAAGCGTCTTCGACGCGAGGTTCGCGAGCGTCGGGGCGGCACCGAGACCGATTTCGACGATCTCGTTGATGTCGAGCTTCGAGGTCGAGAACAGCAGGTCCTGCGTCTCGATCCAGCGCACGGGCGACGCGAACTGCCAGCACAGCAGCTCGATGAGGATCGTACGAGCCAGCTTCGTCTTGTCCTGGATCTCGTCATCCCAGTTCGCAAGGACAGCGTCGAGTTCGACCGAGGGGACGACGGAGAGGATCTCGCGAACGAAGTCCTGTGTCAGTTCGAACGGCTTCGCGACAAGGTTCGGGATGTACTTGTTCTCCAGGCCGCGATAGTCGATCTCGTGGGGCAGGAGTTCTGTGAGGCGCTCACGGAACTCGGGCACACCGTCGTGGAGGATCGCGGAGTGGAAGGGCACATCGATGCCGGGAACGAGCATGAACGGACCCTTGCCGCCTGCCTTGCGGGCACGCTCCCCGGCGTCGGCCGCGAGGGCCCGCAAACCGGCGATCGTCCCCGCCACCGCATACTGCTGGCCTGCCAGGTTGTAGTTGACGATCTCCAGGAACTCACCGCTCGCCTTCGCGACACCATCGATGTAGTCCTTGACCTGGTCATGGCTGACACCGAATTGGTTGGGGCGCAGCGCTCCCATCTGATAGTTCGACCGGCCCTGATCGTCGCGGGGCACAAGGTTGTGCATGGTGGCGCCGCGGTGGAAGACGAGCTCGAGAACAGTCTCGAGATCGATCGTGCCGGCGTAGGCCGAGAGAGCGTTGTATTCGCCGAGGGAATGACCGGCGAAGTAGGCGCCGTCGACGACGGCCCCCGCCTCGCGCAGGCGAGCCGTCTGGGCGAAGGCGAGCGTTGCGAGGGCAACCTGCGTGAACTGGGTGAGGTTGAGGACGCCTTCGGGATGACGGTAGGTGACACCCTTCGCCGTGAGGACTGTCGGGTTGTCGCGGACGAGAGCGAGAATGGAGAAGCCGAGAACCTTGCGGGTGTGGATGTCGGCACGCTCCCACACGTCTGCCGTGGCCTTCGACGATGCTCTCTCGTTCAACCCCATGCCCTGGGACTGGATGCCCTGGCCGGGGTAGACGTAGGCGGTGGCGGGAGCGGCAGTCGTGGCCGTGCCGGTCGAGACGAGCTCGCTGCCGACCTTGCAGGTGACCTCGAGGACGAGGCCCCCGCCCTTGAGCCGGCCGATCCGCTCGACCGTGATATCGACCTCGTCGTTCAAGTCGACGAGACCGAACATCCTGTACGTCCAACCCGTCAGCTTGAGGGCGCGGCCCTTGTCGTCCGCGACCGAGGCGGCATGCTGAGCGGTGGCAGAGAGCCACATGCCGTGCACGAGGGGAGCCTCGAGACCCGCCACGCGGGCCGCGTGGGTCGAGGTGTGGATCGGGTTGAAGTCACCCGACACCCAGGCGAACGGAGTCATGTCCGAGGGTGCGGTGACCGTGACCTTGCGGAGCGTCGACCGGGGCGTATCGACAACCTCAGCCGTTGTTCCGCCCGCGAAGGGCGGTTCCGCGGGAAGGTTCGAGCCGTAGGCGCGGCCACGGATCGCGAAGCGCTCCTCCATGTGCCCCACCTTGACGCCGTCGATGAACAGGTCGAGGTCGACTTCGACGATCCGGCCGGAGGAGGACTCTTGGATCGAGTCCGCCCAGGAGATCACGTCGATCGCGCCGAGCGGCAGCTCAGAGACGGGACGGTCGAACGAGATCGTGTGATCGAGGTGGACGGCGTTGAGCAGGCCCTCGATCACCGGGTAGCCGTTGACCATGGCCGAGCCGAGAGCGGCATAGATGGCAGGCCAGCAGGTGCCGAGCAGAGCATCGGGCACGATCGTTGCCGTGTCCAAGCCGAGCGCGCTGCCTGTGACGCCCGTGTGGTCGGCGCCGAGAGTCGCAGGCAGGGTGAAGGAGTAGTGGGCTTCGCCGAACTCTGACCGAGCGGACTCGACCATCGTCGGCAGGGCCTCGATGTAGTCCCCCTGGACGGCCGTGTTGCCGACACCGGCAGTGCCGGACAGCAGGTTGTACATCGACTCGGGCAGGCGCTCCTCGTCGACGACCGGCACCCCACCGTCCTGGACGGAGGGAGGGAGGACGAGGGGGACGACGAGCTCGCGGACGGCATGGACGGAGGCGGTGCTCCCATCCCAGAACGTATCGAGCTTGACCGTGATCGTCGCCTTCTCGCCGTCGATCTCGAGATCGTAGGCGGAAGCGTCGAGAATGTGGGCAGGGTTGTCGATGAGATGACCGGTCCAGGAGATGAACGGGACGGCGCGAACATACTCGGCAGCATCCTTCGCGTTCGCGAGCTTCGAGAACGCGGTCAGCCTCTCGGCCGAACCCTCGAGGCGTGCGATCGTCGCATCCTCGAACCGGGACAGGATCGACGCGATCGGCTCGTTGACGGTGGTGATACCGGCAACGGAGACGGGGCCGGGAATGATCCGGACCGCGTTCGCATCATACCGATCGTCCTGGGCCTGCCACAGCGAATCCTGGCCCCACCAGCGGAGCAGATCATCATCGATGGTGGGGACGAAGCCCATCGGCTTCGGGTACTTTCGGCACAGTGCGATGAACCATGCCGAGTCGAGCGGAGTGAGGGTGAGCTCCTGCGAAAGCGGGTAGGCGCCGATGAGGCGCTCTGCCGCGGGCAGTCCGTCTGTCACATCCGCTTCCGTGGGGAACAGGGTCGTGACGGGGCCGTGATCGGCGGGGGACAGGCGTGCTTCGAAACGCTGGAGCAGCTCGTGGTAGCGGGTGAGCCACGACGGGTCGACCCACGGGTGCGATAGTTCGGCGAAGCGCGTCGCAACCTCCGCGTAGGTCATCTCGCCCAGGTCGCCGAAGTACGGCTTCGATGTCTTGTTGAGGGCCGCGATGATCTCGTCGCGGCGGGTCCGGAGCAGCTCGGGCTTCCCCTCCACCTCGGCGACAAGGCGCGCACAGGCGGCGGCATCGTTGTCGATCTCGTACATGTCGGCGCGCAGGTGCGACAGGCCGGACGTCATGCCGCCCTTCGACTGGCCGGAACCGACCCAGCCGCCCTCGGACGCGGGGACGCCGCTCGTCTTGACGAGGAGCTCCTTGACGGAATCCTGCGTCTTCGCTTCCTTCGCCGTCATCGCAGCCGTGCCGATGAGGACACCATCGACGGGCATGAGCGGCAGATCGTAGGCGAGAGCCCACTGGCCCGAAATATAGTCGGCCGCCCTCTCGGGGGTGCCGATGCCGCCGCCGACACAGAGGATCACGTTCTCTTCGCGGCGGATCTCCGCATACGTGGACCGCAGGAGATCGTCGAGGTTCTCCCACGAATGGTGCCCGCCCGCGTGACCATCCTCGACATGAAGGATGATCGTCGTGTCGACGCTCTTGGCGATCTGGAGCGAGTGCCTGATCTGAGCGACCGTGCCCGGCTTGAACGCAATGTACTTGAAGCCCTCGGACTGGAGGGTTGCGATAAGCTCGGGAGCCTCATCGAGTTCGGGGATGCCGGCGGAGACGACGACACCATCGAGGGGTGCACCGGATTCGCGGGCCTTCGACACGACCCGCTGGCCGCCGAACTGGAGGTTCCACAGGTAGCGGTCCATGAACATGGCATTGAACTGGGCGGTCCTGCCGTCGTTGAGCTGAGCCTGCAGGCCCGCCAGGTTGCTGGCGAACACCTCGGCGGTCACCTGGCCGCCGCCACCCATTTCCACCCAGAAGCCCGCGTTCGCGGCAGCCGCCACGATCTCCGGATCGACCGTTGTCGGGGTCATGCCCGCCAGGAGGATGGGGGAGTTGCCGGTCAGGCGCGAGAATGCTGTCTCGACGGCCGTGCCGGACGGCAGGTCGAGGAGGCGGGGAGCATGCGTGGACCAGTCGGCGGTCCGTGCAGGCTCCTCACCCGGCACGGCCAGGGCGTCGATGTCGGAGAGCGTCCCGGCGGACACGATGCCGGCGCCGGTGCCCTCGAGGACGTCGGTCGTGATCCGGCCGACGACGTTTCCGGGGCCCAGGTCGACGAACCAGGAAACGCCGCGTGCCTGAGCGGCACGCACCTGGGAGGCCCAGTCGACAGGATCGAGGAGGACAGCCCGCGCCAGCTCGTCAGCGCCGGCAATGCCGCAGGCCTCCGACCATGCGAGCACCTGCTCGTAGGCGGGACGCAGGAGTTCGTGATGGAAGGGGGCTTCCACCGTCAAGTATTCGAGGACGGGAGTGAGCGGCATGCCGCCGCGTGTCTTCGCGGCAAGCTCCGCCCGGTCGGCCTTCGCGGCAGCATCCGCCGCGAGCTCGACACGCTCAAGATCGGTGGGATGCCCGGAGACGATGAAGCGGCGGCGCGAGTTCACGATCGAAACGGTCGCACCCGTCCCCTCCACCATGGCGTCAAGCTGGCCGCGCGAGACGTCCCGGACGGACAGCATGGGGCTGCGGGTCGAATGGGTGATGCCTTCAGCGCGGCAGGTGCGGGATGTGGCGGCGCCGATGAGGCGGGCGATCGCGAAGATCCGGGCAAGCTCCTTCTCATCCTTCGTCACCCATGCCTTGGCAAGCTCGGCACCGAGGATGCCCTGGGAGTGGCCGAGGGTATCGACCGGGGCTGACACGCCGATGTCGAGGCCTGCCGAGGAGAGGGCGTGGAGCAGCGCGTACTGGGCTGCGGTGATGCCGGGGACTGACAGTGCGGGATCGTTCGACGAGCCGAGGTTCTCGAGCGTCAGTGCGCCCGCACCGGCGGCGGCCAGGGGAGCGGCGATCGGTGCGAGGAGAGCATCCGAGTCGGCGATGAGGGAACGGATCGCGTGTGCGAGGTTCGAGTCCTCGCCGATCTCGGCGAGATTCTCCCGCCAGGGAGTGGCTTGTCCTGCAAACAGGAGAACGTAGGGTTCGCCGGATGCGAGACGTGAGATAAAGCTGGAAGCCATGTGTCCTTCTTCTTAGAGCGGGCCGTTGGAGTGGCGCTTGGGTCCGGGGTACGAACGATCCTTCGTCCGCAAGATTTCGAGTGATTCTGCAATGGTCTGGCGGGTGAGCATGGGGTCGATGATCCCATCGAGCTCGCCGGTCTCGACCGAGAGGCTGGGGTTGATGTGGTTGGCTTGATATTCGGCGGCGAGACGGGCGCGAGCCTCCGCCATATCCTTCTCGCCGGGGCCTGCGGCCTTGATCTCGCGGCGCTTGAGGATGTTGACGGCGCCTTCGGCGCCCATGACCGCGATCTCCGCATCCGGCCACGCGAACGTGAAGTCGGCACCGATCGATTTCGAGCCCATGACGATGTAGGCGCCGCCGTAGGCCTTGCGGAGGATCACGGTCACCATCGGTGTGGTGGCGTTCGCGTAGGCGAAGATCAGCTTCGCGCCGCGGCGGATGATGCCGGACTGTTCCTGCTCCGTGCCGGGACGGTATCCGGGCACGTCGACGAGGGTGACGATGGGAATGTTGTACGCATCGCAGCATCGCACGAATCGTGCCGCCTTCTCCGATGCGTCGACATCGAGCGTTCCCGCGTTGTGATTGGGCTGATCGGCCACGATTCCGACGGCGGAGCCGTTGATGCAGGCGAAGCCGATGACGATCGAGGCCGCGAAGCCCTGCTGGACCTCGACGAACTCGCCATAGTCGACGAGATGTTCGATGACCTCGATGATGTCGTAGGGCTGGCGGGATTCCTCCGGGACGAGGCTGCGCACCTCGGCCGCCGCCTTCTCATCCTCCACCGACGGCGTGTAGTCGTAGTGCGGGGCAGGCTCGGAGGCGTTCGAGGGCAGGTAGGACAGGAGGGAGCGCACGTAGTCGATCGCGTCCGTCTCATCATCGGCCAGGTAGTGGGCCACGCCGGATTCGATGCTGTGCAGGTGCCCGCCGCCCAGGTCGTTCATCGACACGCTCTCACCCGTCACGGCCTTGACGACCTCGGGGCCCGTCACGAACATGTGAGAGTTCTCTTTTGTCATGACGATGAAATCAGTCAATGCCGGAGCATAGACAGCCCCGCCCGCACACGGGCCGAGAATGATCGAGATCTGGGGGATGAGGCCCGAAGCTTCGCACGTCTTCTTGAAGATCCGGCCGTACTGGCCGAGGGCGACCACTCCTTCTTGGATGCGGGCACCGCCCGAATCCAGCATCGAGATGATCGGGATCTTCATCGCCAGGGCTTTGTCCATGAGGGCGAGGATCTTCTGGCCCTCCGCACGGCCCAGCGTGCCGCCGCGCACCGAGAAATCTTGGGCATAGACAGCGACCTGGCGTCCGGCGATCTCGCCGAAGCCCGTGACAACCGCCGCGCCCAGGAAACCATCGTTCGGGTTCCCGCCGGCGAACTGTCCGATCTCGACGAACGAATCCGCATCGAGCAGCTGATGCAGGCGTTCCCGTGCCGTGTTCTTGCCCTTGCTGTGCTGGAAGGCGGCGGCCTTCTCCTCCGCCGCGACGGCGATAGCCGAATAGTCGATCCGGGCCGCCTTGATCACGGGGGCCTGTGGCCGCCGTGCCGGCATGACGCGGGAGACGATCCCTCTGAGGGATGAAATGCTCACCTGTCCTCCTCCAGTTTGATGAGTGCTGTATGTGCTGGAACGTTCTGAGAGGGAGCGACATAGATCTCCGCCACCGTGCCATCGGCAGGGGCGTGGACGTACTTCTCCATCTTCATCGCCTCGAGGACGAGCAGAACATCGCCCTTCTTGACCTGCTGGCCGACCTCGACGGAGACGCGCACGATCGTGCCCTGGATGGGGGCGGAGAGAACGCCGTCGGCGGCGACGCTTGCCGCGCCGGGGGCGGAGACGGAACGGCCGGATGTGCGGCGGGGCTGCTGGGGGCGAACGACGCCCGTCCCGTTGCCGGCGGGTGCGAAGAACTCGGCCGGCAGGCTGATCTCGTGGCGCCGTCCGTCGATCTCTGCGATGAAGCAGCGGCGAGACCCACCATCATCGACGGGCGACACCGCGGCGAACGGTGCCGGCAGTGCGGCGTTCGGCAGGTAGACCGTCTCCATCCACCGTGTTCCCACGGTGAACTCGTCGGCGAAATCGCGGTGGCGCAGAATGTCGGCCAGGAGTTCCTTCGGCGTCGCGATGCCGCCGATGGTGAGCTCCCGGAGGGCGCGCAAGGAGCGTGCGATTGTCGTCGCGCGATCGGGCCCGGTGATGATGAGCTTCGCGATCATCGAATCGAAGTCGGGAGAGACAGTATCGCCGACGCGGACTCCGGTCTCGACGCGGACGCCGTGCCCCGTCGGCCATTCCAGGCTCGTGATCGTCCCGGCCGTGGGGACGAGATCGGCTCCCGGATCCTCGGAGGTGATGCGGAGCTCGATCGAATGCCCGCGCACCGGCGGGACGGGAGTGAACGTCTCGCCGGAGGCTATGCGGAGCTGCTCGGCGACGAGGTCGAGGCCCGTCACCTCCTCGGAGACGGTGTGTTCGACCTGCAGGCGGGGGTTGACTTCGAGGAAGTAGACGGAGCCATCATTGTCGAGAAGGAACTCGCACGTTCCCAGACCGACGTAATCGGTCTGGCGGAACAGGGCCTCCGACCACTGTGCCACCGTCTCGGCCACACCATCGGGCAGGTAGGGTGCGGGGGCTTCCTCGATGAGCTTCTGGTTGCGGCGCTGGACGGAGCAGTCGCGGGTTGTGACGACAGCGAAGTTGCCGTGAGCATCCGCCATGCATTGGGTTTCGATGTGCCGGGCCGACTCGACGAACTTCTCGAGGAAGTAGGCTCCCAGATCCCCGCCGAGACCGGCGTGACGGGCCTCGAACTCGGTGATGTCGTCGCTGGTGCGAAGGATGACGATGCCGCGTCCCCCTCCACCATCGCTCCGCTTCGCCACGATCGGGAAACCGTGGGAATCGGCAAAGGCACGGATCTCGGCGATCGATTCGACGGGGTCGTTCGTTCCCGGCACGGGGGATACCCCGGCCGCGACAGCGGTGCGGCGGGCGCCGATCTTGTCGCCCAGCTGGGTGATGGTGGCTCCCGAGGGGCCGATCCAGGCGATCCCGGAGGCCGCGACGGCGTCAGCGAACTCGGGAACCTCAGACAGGAACCCGTAACCGGGGTGGATGCCGTCCACGCCGGCCCTCTGCGCGATCTCGAGGATCCGATCGCCGTTCAGGTAGGTGTCCGCCAGCGTCGTCCCGCCGAGTGCATACGCCTCGTCGGCAAGCGCCACGGCCGGAGAATCAAGGTCCTGATCCGCATATACCGCGACAGCCCTCAAGCCCATGTCATGGATGGTGCGGATGATGCGGGCCGCGATTTCACCGCGATTGGCGACAAGAATGGTCGATAGCATTGATTTCCTTCTTAGATGAGGTCAGCGTCGGCGCCGGCAACCCGGACAGTCTCGGTGCCGGTGTGGACGAGGAGGGCTCCGTCGATGTCGATCTCGGCCGCGGTGCCCTCGGTGACGGTGCCGTCGACGGTTGTCACTCGGACCGACCTGCCGGGCGTGACGCACACGCGGGTGAGCTCCTCGTGGAGTTCAGCGATCCTGTTGTCGATCACCATGTCGACGCGGATATCGAGTTCGGCGCGGAAGCGGTCGAGGATCTCGGCGACAGTCTCGTCATCGCATGCCAGGCCGGCTGAGGCGAGAGAGATCGCGTGGGGGACTGGGAGGGATGTCGCGGTCGTATTGATTCCGCACCCGAGCACGACGGGCATGTCGTCCCCGTCGAGGAGTTCGCCCAGGACGCCGCCGAGCTTCTTCCCGTCCAGAAGAATGTCGTTCGGCCACTTGAGGGCGACACGATCCCCCGTGAGGGGGCGCAGTGCGCTGACCATGGCCAGGCCGGTTCCCAATGTCAGCCAGCCGACCTTCAGGTCCTCCCGGGCTGGGAGGATGCGGAGCACGGAGACGAGGAGAGCGTCCCCGGGGGTGTCGATGAAAGAGCGACCAAGCCGCCCGCGGCCCGAGCTCTGGTGATGGGCGCGCAGCGCGTCACCATCCACAGCCGCCCCAGCATCCCATTGGCGTGCGAGCTCAGCATTGGTCGAGTCGATCGACTCCACGGTTCTCAGCATCCAACTCCTCGTATCCAGTGCGCACGTAAAACGGAGTGCGCTCTGTTTTGGAGTTTAGCTACTTTGCTCGTCCAAGCCTACTAAATCGTAACCTACCGAAAGGTAATGTGCGTCATCTCTCAGTCGCACCCGCCCTTCGGTCAGAGACTTCTCCCTGCTATTGCAACGATTCCTCGAGAGGTGCGGGCGTGCGTGCCCGCCTGGGATGAACCTGGGAGACGTGTCGCTAACGCGGAGTGTCTCGACCCGGAACGTGCGTGATGGGCGAGGAGGTGGTGAGGCGAGCCGCGAGCCTGCGGTCCACGAGAAAGACGCTGGATGCGATGCAGAGGGCGAGAACGACGGCGATGGCAGGCAGGGAGAGGGGAGTGACGCGGGTGATGAGCCAACCGGTGAGAGGGGGCCCGACGAGCATGCCGGTATATGCCAATCCCATCTGCACTCCCATCATCCGCTCCGTGTTGAGCGAACCGTAGCGGCGTGTCGTCTCCTGGAGCATCATGGGGAAGATCGGGCCGCAGCCGAAGCCGGCAAGGGCGAAGCCGACAAGGCTGACCGCCGGCATGGGAACAAAGAGGAGGGCGGCACCGGCAAGGAGCAGGGCCGTCCCCACCTGGAGCAGCGCCTGGTTCGACATGCGGCCGGAGACGATACCTGCGACGGCACGGCCGGCCGTGATCCCGAGGTAGAACGCTGCGGCACCAGCGGCCGCCACATCGGCGCTGAGGCCGAACCTCGTAACGAAATAGGTTGCACCCCAGAGGCCGAGAGTCAGCTCCGCAGCAGAGTACGCGAAGAAGCCCGTGAGGATGATGGGGAGGTTGGGCATGGCATACCATCTCCGGCCAGTCAGCTCCGCACCCTCCCACCTGGTCGAGGCTACGGTGCTGGATCCTGCCGCGCTCTCAGACCACAGCCGCCGTGAGCCGAGGAAGATCAGCAGCAGAGTGATTTGAAGGAGGGCGAGAGTGAAGTAGGCAGGCCGCCATTCGCCCCGCGCATTGAGCCAGAAGCCGGCGATCAGCGGGCCGAGCGCTGCCCCGATCCCCCACGAGGCATGGAGGAAGTTCATGTGGCGCGACGAATAGTTGACAGCCACGAAAGCGTTGAGCGCCGTATCGATGGCGCCCGCCCCCAGGCCGAGAGGAACGGTGAAGACGAGCAGCCACACGAAGCTCGGAGCGTACGCATATCCGAAGAGGGCCAGCGCCGTGAGGAGCACCGAGCCGGCACTCACGGCGAAGGTGCCGAACCGTGCCACGAGCCAGCCGGACGCGAACGACATGACGATCGTGGCGAGAACGGCCACCGTCGTCACGATCGCGGCAGCCGCCTCATCCGCGCCGATCTGTGAGTACATGGATGGCCAGGCGGCACCGACGACAGCGTCGGGCAGTCCGAGAGAGATGAAAGCGGCGTACACAATCGCCAAGAGAATAGTCACCCGTCGAGCCTAGCCCGAGAACGACGCCGATTCGCACAGAAAACTCCCTGCAAATCCTATTCGGACACGGCCGACCGAGCCGCCTCGATCCTGCGGCCTTAGCGTTCTGCGTGAGCGTCGAGCAGGAAATCCACCCGTGCCTCGATGTTCGAGCGCAGGCTCTCGGGCGCGAGCGTGCCGACAGCGACTCGCACGATCGCCATGTACAGCGTCGCATAGACGGCGTGAGCCAACTGTCTGTCCCCGCCGAGGATCGTCTTGATCTCCCGCTCGAGGCTGATGACGAGCTCGACCGCACGTTCCCGCTGCGGCCCGGTGCCGGCGCCGAAGAGCACTTCGCGCTGGAAGGCGCTCACATTGCCGGGGTGCTTCTCCGTCGCCTCGATCATCGGCTCGACGAGAGCGAGGATCTTCTGACGGGCGGAGGCGGACTCAGGAAGGGCGCGGGATCGGGTGAGGCACTGCTCGAGCACGGTCGAGTAGGTGTGGATGAACAGCTCGGCCTTCGATGTCGCGTACCGGAAGAAGGTTCCTGTCGTCAGGCCTGCTCGCTCGGCGAGCTGAGCCGTTGTCACGGAATCGAAGGGCACCGTTGAGAAGATCTCCTCGGCTGCGCGCAGAACCCTCTCGGTCTTGTCCCGCCGCTTCGCTTCTCTCTTGCCCGCCATGGGTCCATAGTGTCAGGTTCGTCGCTGCCGCGGCGAGAATCAGGGGCGCACATTCCCGCCACCCCCCCTCGCAGTGACCCGCCACGCAATTTAAAAAATGTACTCGTGCTCAAAATCGAGACGACAAACTGCTGGCAGATTTGTTTATAACGATAAATCCCGTGCATTGCGGGTTTATGGTAGTTCCAACGTTGATGTTGGGCGATGGAGGCACGATGGAGAAGGCCCTCGAAGGGACTGAGCTCAAGCCAGACCTCTCGAACTGGGACAAAGAGGACCCGGCTCGATGGAGCTCGCGGCGCGCCTGGCTCACACTGACGGTGTCGACGTATTCGATGATCATCGCGTTCTGCGTCTGGTTTCTCGTCAGTGCGATCGCCCCCAAGCTCAATGAGATCGGATTCGACCTCACAACGGCGCAACTGTACTGGCTCACGGCACTCCCGGGCCTCTCGGGCGGCCTGCTGCGCCTCGTCTACATGGTGCTTCCCCCGATCCTCGGAACCCGTCGCCTCGTCGGGTACTCCTCGCTCCTCTTCATCATCCCCATGCTCGGATGGTTCTTCGCGGTGCAGGATGCGAACACGCCCTACTGGTGGCTCCTCGTCCTCTCTTTCCTCTGCGGCATCGGCGGCGGCTCCTTCTCAGGCTACATGCCGTCGACCGGGTACTTCTTTCCGAAGGCGAAGTCCGGAACCGCTCTCGGCATCCAGGCCGGGGTCGGCAACTTCGGCATGTCGATCATCCAGCTCGTCGGGCCGTGGCTCATGGGATTTGGCCTCCTGGGCCTCGGTGCGATGTCTCCCCAGCGCACGTCCTCCGGCGAGGCCGTGTTCGTCTACAACGCGGCAATCGTCTTCGTTCCGTGGGCCGCCGTCGCGGCCATCCTCGCCTTCACGCTCCTCAAGGATGTTCCCGTCACGGCGAACATCCGCCAGCAGCTCGACATCTTCTCGAACCCGGACACGTGGTACATGACAGCGATGTACGTCATGACGTTCGGCCTGTTCTCGGGGTTTGCGGCGCAGTTCGGCCTCCTCATCAAGAACAATTACGGCGATGCTTCGCAGTTCGCGGGAATGGAGGGGCTGCCGATGGCGGTGAGCTACGCCTTCCTCGGGCCCCTCATCTCCTCCGCCGTCCGCATCCTCTGGGGGCCCCTGTGCGACAGATTCGGCGGCGCGGTGTGGACGTTTGTCTCGGTCGTCGGCATGACGGTCTCGCTTTTCGCCTGCACCTTCTACCTCCGGCCCGACAGCCCCGATGAGTTCACCGGATTCCTCTGGACGATGATCGCCGTGTTCGTCTTCTCCGGAATCGGTAACGCCGGAACGTTCAAGCAGATGCCGATGATCATGCCAGCCCGGCAGGCGGGCGGAGCGATCGGCTTCACCGCGGCGATCGCAGCCTTCGGGCCCTTCTTCGTTGGCATCGCCCTCACCGCGATGACTCCCTACACCTGGTACATGATCTGTGTCGTCTACGGCATCGTCTGCGCCGTCATCTGCTGGATCCGCTACGCGCGCCCGGGTGCGCCCCACCCTGGATGATTGGAAGGTCACCATGTCAACATCACCCATTCTCAAGCTGGGCACTCTTCTGCGCCGAGGCGAAGCATCGGAGGATCTGAGGCAGCTGTTCCTCTCCTCACCGCGCGCCGGCGAGGCGTTCTATCGCGACCGCTGGAGCCACGACAAGGTCGTCCGCTCGACGCACGGCGTCAACTGCACGGGATCCTGCTCGTGGAAGGTGTACGTCAAGGACGGCATCATCACCTGGGAGGAACAGCAGACCGACTATCCGTCGATCGGCGCCGACACTCCGGGGTATGAGCCGAGAGGATGCCCGCGCGGTGCGGCATTCTCCTGGTACACGTACTCGCCGACCCGAGTCCGCTACCCCTATGTGCGGGCCCAGCTCATCAACCTCTGGCGCGGCGCCAGGGCAGAGTTCGATGATCCCGTCGACGCCTGGGAGTCCATTGTCGAGGATCCCGAGAAATCCCGCTCGTACAAGGCGCAGCGTGGCCGCGGAGGGCTCGTGCGGTGCTCGTGGCGCGAGGTCAATGAGCTTGTCGCCGCGGCGCACGTCTACACGGTCAAGCGCTACGGCCCCGACCGCACGGCAGGCTTCACCGTCATCCCCGCCATGTCCCAGGTCTCCTACGGCGCCGGCACCCGCTTCTACTCGATGATCGGCGGCACCATCCTGTCGTTTTACGACTGGTATGCGGACCTGCCCATGGCATCCCCGCAGGTCTTCGGCGACCAGACGGACGTTCCCGAATCGGCCGACTGGTACAACTCGTCGTACCTCATGATGTGGGGCTCGAACCCGCCGGTCACGCGCACGCCGGATGCTCACTTCATGACGGAGGTCCGCTACAAGGGCACGAAGGTCGTGTCCGTGTCGCCGGACTTCTCTGATGCGACGAAGTTCGCCGATGAATGGCTTCGGGTCCATCCCGGTACCGATGGCGCCCTCGGTCTCGCCATGGGGCACGTCATCCTTCGTGACTTCCACGTGAAAAAGCGGACCCCGCACTTCATGGAATACATGAAGAAGTACACGGACTCCGCGTTCCTCGTTGAGCTGACGGAGCGAGATGGGGCATTCATGCCGCACAAGTTCCTCACTGCATCTGATCTCCAAGAGGCCGGGGCGTGGGGAGACGCGGGAGATCAGCCCGCATTCAAAACCGTCATGCTCGACTCGAACGGACAGCCGTTCGTCCCGAACGGGAGCCTCGGGGACCGCTTCACCGAGTCCGGCATGGGCAAGTGGAACCTCGATCTCGAGGGTCGCGACCCGCTCATGACCGTGCATGACCTGCCTTCCCACGACACGGCCGAGGTTCTCCTCACCCGCTTCGACACGGAAGTCGGCGCGGAGGCGAGCGAGGGCGAGAAGCACCTCGGCTCCGCCGAGGTTTACCGCAGGGGCGTGCCCACGACACGCGTCGCGGGCCGCATCGTCACGACGGTCTTCGACCTCATGCTCGCCCAGTACGGGGTGGAGAGGGACGGCTTGCCGGGCACGTGGCCCGAGGGTCCGGGCGACGTGACGGCTGTCGGCACGCCCGCATGGGCGGCGTCAATCACCGGTGTGCAGGTCGAGGCCATTGAACGCGTCGCCCGCGAGTTCGCGCAGAACGCGGAGGAGTCAAAGGGTCGGTCCATGATCATCATGGGTGCGGGCACTAATCACTACTTCCATTCGGACACGATCTACCGCACGATGATCGCGCTGACGATGATGTGCGGATGCCAGGGCGTTAACGGGGGCGGATGGGCGCACTACGTGGGCCAGGAAAAGGTCCGCCCCATCACCGGGTTCGCCCAGTACGCCTTCGGCCTCGACTGGCAACGGCCGACGCGGCAGATGATCACGACCGCCTACTGGTACCTCGCCACCGATCAGTGGCGCTACGACGGGCTCCCGGTCGAGGCGCTCGCCTCCCCGCTCGCCGGTGAATCGATGAAGGGCCGCACGACCGCTGACACCCTCGTCGAGGCGTCGAAGCGAGGCTGGATGCCGTCCTATCCGACGTTCAACCGGAATCCGCTCGACATTGCTGACGGGGCGAGCGAGGCGGGCATGGAGGTTCCGGCCTACGTTGTCGACCAGCTGAAGAAGGGCGAGCTCGAGTGGGCGTGCACCGATCCCGATGCTCCGGAGAACTTCCCGCGCGTCGTCTTCAACTGGCGAACCAATGTCCTCGGCTCATCGGCGAAAGGCGCCGAGTACTTCTACAAGCATCTGCTCGGCTGCGGGCACTCGGTGCGCGGGGCTGAGAATGGACCGGAGAGCCGACCGGAGTCGATCGTGTGGCGCGACGAGGCTGCCGAAGGCAAGGTCGACCTGTTCATGACGGCCGACTTCCGGATGACGTCGACGACCCTCCATTCCGACGTCGTCCTTCCGGCGGCCACGTGGTACGAGAAGTACGACATCTCGACGACGGACATGCACCCGTTCGTCAATTCCTTCAACGCGGCGATCGATCCGCCGTGGCAGGCCCGCACGGACTTCGAGATCTTCCAGACCCTGGCAAAGGACTTCTCCGCCATGGCAGAGAAGCATCTCGGGGTGCGCAGGGACGTCGTCGCCGCCCCGCTTGGACACGACACGCCCGATGCGCTTGCGATGCCGAAGGGGCAGATCCAGCCGTACGAGTCGACGGACATGATCCCGGGCGTGACCATGCCGAAGCTCATCACCATCGAGCGGGACTACACGAAGATCTCCGAGAAGTGGAACGCCATCGGACCGCTCCCCGAGAAGGTCGGGATGACGACGAAGGGTGTGACCTTCCGGCCGGACAAGGAGATGGAGCTGCTGCGCAGCCGCAACGGCGTCGCCCGCTCCGGGATCGCCAAGGGCCGCCCCCTCATCGACACGGACCGCAAGGCCGCCGACATGATCCTCACCCTCGCGGGCGCCACCAACGGCCGCCTCGCCCTCCAGGGCTTCAAGGAGATGGAGAAGCGTGTCGGCAAGGAGTTCGCCTCCCTCGCCGAGGAGAACGAGTCGACACTCATCACCTTCGCGAAGACCCGGGAGGCGCCGATCCCCGTCGTCACCTCACCGGAGTGGTCCGGCTCGGAGACCGGCGGGCGCCGCTACTCTGCGTTCGTCATCAATGTCGAGCACGACAAGCCCTGGCATACGCTGACCGGGCGTCAGCACTTCTTCCTCGACCATGACTGGATGACGGACCTCGGAGAGAACCTGCCGACCTACAAGCCCCCGCTCGACCTGCACAGGCTGTATGGGGACGCGAAGATCGGCGAGCAGACAACCGGCTATGCGGGCGATGAGCAGGTCGCCGAGGTCGCGGTCCGCTACCTCACGCCCCACAACAAGTGGTCGATCCACTCCGAGTACCAGGACAATCTCTACATGCTGTCGCTCGGCCGGGGTGGTCCTGCGATGTGGATGAGTGTGGAGGATGCGGCGAAGATCGGTGTGAAGGACAACGAGTGGGTGGAGGCCTATAACCGCAACGGCGTTGTCGTCGCTCGCGCCGTGGTCTCGCACCGCATGCCCGAGGGCACCGTCTACCTTCATCACGCCACCGAGCGCACGGTCGATGTCCCGAAGGCTGAGCTGACAGGACGGCGCGGCGGCATCCACAACGCCCTCACCCGTGTCCTCATGAAGCCGACCCATCTCATCGGTGGATACGCGCAGCATGCGTACGCGTTCAACTATGTCGGGCCGACCGGAAATCAGCGAGATGAGGTGACGGTCATCCGCCGTCGCTCTCAGGATGTGGAGTACTAATGCGAATCATGGCTCAGATGTCGATGGTCATGAACCTCGACAAATGCATCGGCTGTCACACGTGCTCCGTCACCTGTAAGCAGGTGTGGACCAACCGCGAGGGCATGGAGTACGTCTGGTTCAACAACGTGGAGACGCGTCCCGGGCTCGGATATCCGAAGGCCTACGAGGATCAGGAGAAGTGGAAGGGAGGCTGGGAGCGCAAGCGGAACGGCAAGCTCAAGCTCAAGGCGGGCGGACGGGCGAAGAAGCTCCTCAACATCTTCCACAACCCGGACATGCCCGGAATCCGCGATTACTACGAGCCGTGGACGTACGACTACGACATGCTCCTCAACGCACCGGCGAACTCGCAGCACGTTCCCGTGGCACGGCCCAAGTCCCTCCTCACGGGTGAGGACATGCAGATCTCCTGGTCGGCGAACTGGGATGATGACCTTGGCGGCTCTCAGGAGATCGCGGCGAAGGACCCCATCCTCGCAAAAATGAACGAGGAGGTTCAGCTCGAATACGAGAAGACCTTCATGTTCTACCTCCCGAGGATCTGCGAGCACTGCCTCAACCCGTCCTGCGTCGCGTCGTGCCCCTCTGGCGCCATGTACAAGCGAGTCGAGGACGGCATCGTCCTCGTCGACCAGGACCAGTGCAGGGGATGGCGGATGTGCGTCTCGGGCTGCCCCTACAAGAAGGTCTATTTCAACCACAAGTCCGGCAAGGCGGAGAAGTGCACGATGTGCTTCCCGCGCATCGAAGTCGGTCTGCCCACCGTCTGCTCCGAGACGTGCGTGGGTCGCCTGCGCTACCTCGGCATCGTCCTCTACGACGCGGACAGGGTGACGGAGGCGGCGTCGGTGGAGGACGAGCACGAGCTCCTCCACGCCCAGCGCGCGGCGTTCCTCGACCCCTTCGATCCGGAGATTGTCGACGAGGCTGAGCGTCAGGGCATCCCCCACGACTGGATCATCGCCGCCCAGAAGTCACCGGTCTGGCAGCTGATCTCCCGATACGAGGTGGCGCTCCCGCTCCACCCCGAATACCGGACGCTGCCCATGGTCTGGTACGTCCCGCCACTCACCCCCATCGTCGACGAGGTCTCGAAGACGACCTCCGATCCGGAGGACTTCAAGATCCTTTTCACGGCGCTGTCGAAGATGAGGACGCCGCTCGAATACCTGGCGGAGCTCTTCACGGCAGGCGACACGAAGCCGGTCGAGAAGTCGCTGCGGCGCCTCGCGGCCATGAGGTCCTACATGAGGGACATCAACCTCGGCCGCGACGGCGATGAGGAGATCGCGTCAGCGGTCGGCATGACGGGTGAGGACATGGAAGACATGTATCGGCTCATGGCGATCGCCGACTATGACGAGCGGTATGTCATCCCGACGGCTCACGCTGAGACGGCCCGCGAACTCGACCAGATCGCCCTCCAGGCAGGCTGCTCGCTCGAGGACTCGGTGGGCATGACGGGCCCCGGCATCGGCGCCGACGGCGCGGGGTTGGGCATGAACGCGGGGCAGATGATGGCGGTCTCCGCCAAGCAGCGCGAGACCGATCCGACGACTCCGTCGACCCCGGGCCGGGTCAATCTGTTCGGCTGGAGCCCGAAGAAGGGGACGGGCGGGCTCTTCCCGCCGTCCGGATCGGATGGTCACTGATGCTGCCCACCTCCTTCATCCCCGTCTCCCACCTAACGGAGACGGCGTCGGTCCGTGTTTCGGCCGAGCAGCGGCAGCTCATCCACATGGCCGCCTCGATCCTCCTCGACTACCCAACGCCCGAGCGGTATGAGAATTTCCCCCTCATCCGTAGCGAGCTCACCGCAGCGAAGCTGCCCACCCCGGTCGCCCAGGCGCTGTCGCGCTTCCTCGAGGCGCCCGAGTTCGACGATCTGCAGTCGCTGGAGAAGCATTACGTCAGCATCTTCGACCTCAAGAGGCGGGCGACGATGTACCTGTCGTACTACCTGACGGGGGACACGAGGAAGAGAGGCACGGCGCTCGTCCGCTTCACTGAGGCCTATCGCGCGGGCGGCTGTGAGGTCGACCGGGACGAGCTGCCGGACTACCTCCCCATGGTCCTCGAGTTCTCCGCCGTCGGTGACACCCAGATCGCGGGCGACCTGCTCTCCTCACACCGCGAGGGCATCGAGCTGCTCCGCACAACGCTCGAAAGCTCGGGGAGTCCGTATGCGGGGCTCGTTGCCGCGATCTGCATGACGCTCCCGGCAATCGATCGGGCGACGAAGGAGCGATACCTCAAGCTCATCACCGATGGCCCGCCAGCGGAGATGGTGGGCGCAACCGCCATGGGCCCGCTCGAGCCCTTCACGTTTGGAGAGACCAATGGAAGCCATTGACATCGTCCTCTGGGCTGTCCTGCCGTATGTCACGATCTTCACATTCATCGTCGGCATGATGTGGCGGTGGCGCTACGACCAGTACGGGTGGACGACACGATCGTCACAGTCCTACGAATCCGTGTGGCTGAGGCTCGCCTCCCCGCTCTTCCATTTCGGCATCCTCTTCGTCGCCTTCGGGCACTTCCTCGGACTCATGATCCCGAAGACGTGGACGCGGACCGTGGGGATTACCGACACCGTCTACCACTGGATCGCGACGATCCCTGGAACGATTGCGGGGCTCATGACGATCGTCGGCCTCGTCCTCCTCATCATCCGCCGCCGTACCTACGGCGACGTTTTCCGCGCGACGACCCGGAACGACAAGGTCATGTACATCTTCCTCGCCGTTCCGATTCTTCTCGGCCTCATCGCCACCCTCATCAACCAGGTCTTCACCTCCGGCCACGGCTATGACTATCGGGAGACGATCTCGCCCTGGCTACGCAACCTCTTCATCGCGAACCCCGATCCAGAGCTCATGATCGGCGTTCCGCTGTCCTTCCAGCTTCACGTCATCGCCGGATTCTTGCTGTTTGCGATATGGCCATTCACGAGGCTCGTCCATGCCTTCTCCGCCCCCGTCGGGTACACGACCCGGCCCGACATCGTCTACCGCTCACGGCAGAAGACGATCTCGACGCAGCGTCCGCGGAGGGGATGGGAGCCGGTCGACTTCAGCGGCGGCAAGCCGAAGGGCAGGTAGGCCGACCGGCCGGCGAACGAGAGGAGCGCTTCCCCGCGCGGGCTGTGCGCACAACCCAGAGCGCGAATGCGCCCGACGCGAGGATGGCGGCGGCGAGGAAGCCGAGCGTCGCCGTCCATCCCGCCCCATGGAAGACAAGGCCAGCGCCCACTCCGACGATGGGTGGGGGACGGCGATGAGGGGGAGCCCGATGAGCAGGATCTTTGGGCGCCCCGTGCCTGACCGCGGCTGCCCCTGACCAGCCGGAACCGAACGTGCCGAAGATGTAGAGCGCGAAGACGGCCCCGGCGAGAAGTCGAATGTGCCCTAAAGCCGGTACCCGAGGTAGTTGTACAGCGACACGAAGGCGCCGGTGAGGAGGAAGCCGATCATGAAGAGGCTGAGCAGGAGGCTTGCCTCCACAGGAGTCGGCATTGCTGTCCTTCCGGATGACGATCCCTCGCTCCACGTGCCGGGGACGGTGTTCCTGCCACTGCGCACCGAGGAGAAGCGAGAGATCTCCATCGTCTGGCGCCCGGCGTCTCTCGAAGTGCCCATCGTTGCCTCCTTTATCGAGGAGGCGATGAAGGAATACGGGGGCGTTGAGTAACCGCACCTGCTGTCGAGGTGCGCTGCGGTCGTGAACGGAACCGCCTTCTCGAGTCTCGAACAGAACTGCTGGTCGTGCGCCCGTCTTTGGGGAGGTGGCATACTCGGGGAGTGGACACGATGTCGAATGGAGCGCACTGGCGCGAGGGGGAAGCGCCTTATGGCGTGAGCGGCGGATGGGTGGGTCCTGCGCCCTACGGACAGCCAGGCCGAAGCGCCGCATCGGCGAATGATGCTGGATGGCATGCCCCGCACCCACATCAGCCCCCGAAGCCGCGCAGAGGGCTGGCTCTCGCAGCAGCGGTCTCGAGCGCTGCCCTCGCGGGCGGCGTGGGCCTGGGATATGTACTCTTCGATTCGAGCTCCGAGCAGGAGGCTGTCCTTGCTGAGCGGGATTGCCTCCGCCAGAATGTTCTCGACTCCCAGGCGGAGGTGGAGGCGCGCGAGTCCGACATTGCGGCCCTGGAGGAGTAGCTCGGCGAGATGCAGAGACAGTCGGGTGATCTCGCAGACCAGGAGACGGAGCTGGAGGCGAGGGAGGGTGAGCTGGATGCGCGCGAGAGGGCGCTCGACGAACGAGAGACCGCGATCGACGCAGCCGAGCCGGCTCCCGTCCATGTCATCAATGAGGGCGTGTGGAGCGTCGGCCTCGACATTGAGCCGGGGACGTATCGCCTTGCCGAGGAGATCGGGCCCGATCGCTTCTACTACTGGGCCATCTACGAAACAGGAACGAACCAACAGGAGATCGTCACCAACGGGATCCCCACGGGCGGGCGCCCGCAGGTCACTCTCGCAGAGGGTCAGGACTTCGAGACGAGCGACTGCGGCTCGTGGGAGCAGATGTAGCTAGGGGCGATAGACGCCGAGCGTGTCGGTGCCGCTGCCGTCCCAGTCGCCGACGACGACCTCATCGAGCGCCCGACCGTAGCCCATGACGATGTCGGCCGGCCCGCCCGTTGTGCTGTTCTTCAAGTAGTACGTGTTCGACCGTCGCACACCGAGAGTATCGAGGCCGTTCCCATCCCAGTCGCCCACGATGACAGCGTCGGTCGCCCTGCCGTAGTTGTATTCGTGCTCGGCGTTGCCGCCAGTGAAATGGTTCGTCTGGTACATCCTGTTGCCGCGGCGCACTGCCGGGGAGTCTCGACCATCACCATCCCAGTCGCCGATGAGAACCTGATCGCCGGCGCGGCCGAACCGGAACGTGATATCGGCCGTCGTCTCTCCCATCGTGTTCGTCATGAACCACGTATTGCCTCGCCTCACGGCTGGGGTGTCGACACCGTCCCCGTCCCAATCGCCGATATAGAGATCGTCCCCCGCCCTGCCGTAGCGGAAGGAGATGTCGGCAGGCCCGGAATCGTGGCTCGTGCGGAAGTAGAGCGTCGTGCCGCTCTGCACGCCGACGGACTCGGGCGTCCCCGCCCGCCATGTCCCCGCCAGGGGTGTGCCCGACGGTGCGTTCGTGATCCGCAGGCCGAGAGTGGCATGTGCCGTTGTCCAGTCGTTGACGAGATAGAACTGGCACGTGCCGGAATCAATGCAGGTCTGGGAAGCGGGCGTGCCGAACCAATCGGAGTAGTTCCTCCAGAAATTCCGATTCCCGTATGTGGAGCAGGCGTCACCCGAGCCGTAGAGGTTGTCGAGTGCGGCCTGGTTGGGCTGGTAGGGGGTGTACGTGTAGAGCAGGGTCGTGGCCATGTTCTCGATGAAGACCGTGCCGGTGCCGCACGACCGGTCCGGGCTGTAGGCGATGTCCCATGATTGGCCAGGCCGGTACAGGCGGTAGACCGAGGGCTTGTCACGGTAGTCGTTGTATCTCTCCCCCGCTCCCCGCACCTGCTTGTAGAAGCCGCCGTGCGCGGGATCGCAGATCGCCACACCATCGGGGCCGTCCGGGCAGGAGAGTCCGGTTGCGCGCTCGTAGCGCTGCGCGGTCAGCAGGCTCCCGGAGGCGGTCACGAGGCCCTGTTCCTTCTGGAGCAGGGCAACGAAGACCTTGGGGTTGATGCCGCACTCGCGCGCCACATCGGCGATCACGGTCGAGGCCAGTTCGCCCGCCCGTCCCGTGTGGGCGAGACAGCCGCTCCGGGCCGGGGTGTTCGGGGTATCCTCCCGATAGTCCTGCAGGCAGGGAGTGCCGTCAGGGCCTGGAGTGCAGGCCGGATTGATGTCCTCGAGGAACGCTTGGACATCGCCCGCAGTCATCGAATCGGAGTCATAGAACTCTGCGTCGGAGATGATATGTCCCGGATTGAAGTCGTCACTCTCCGCGCTCTGGGCTGGAAGAGCCGCCACGAGCGAGAGCCCAAGCGCGATGGTGATCGTGATGCGAAACATTGCGTCCCTCCGGAAAGATGCTCGTCCTCCCACGATCCTATTCCCTGAGAGTCTCCTGGTCATGGCCCTGTTCAGTCCGATAGTGAAGTGATGTCATGCGGCATCAAAGCGGCGCAATTGCGCCGATAGCACCAGAATTCACCAAAATCTGTTGAGCAGGTCACAAACCACTTTTTTCCCGCTATCATGTAGGCACTGTTCACTCCCGCGATGCGGGCACGACTGCCCCGAGGACATTCCATGGAAGATGCCATCGCCACACCCTTATCGTGCGCTTCCCGCGCCCCGCGGCCCCTGTCCTGCGACAGATCGGCTGATCATGTCTGACGGCATCCACCGGGCTGAACCTGGAACGAGCCTGCTGAGGGATGTCCGTGTTGACATCGCTCGAGCCTTCGAGCGGGTGCGCGAACGGATCGATGCCGAATTCGGGAAGCAGGAATGGCTCTCCACTGACGATGCCGATCGAGGCGCTGCGTCCGAAAAGTCGGGCAATCGATACGTGCTCCATCACGGAGGGTTGACGTTCGGCATCGTCGACGCCCACGTCGAGAGGGTCCTCGACATCGTCGCCGATGTCATGCGCCCCCTCGGCTTCACTGACATGATCGACTCGAGTTCGAAAGACTGGTTCTCCGTCGATCTCGTCAACGAGGCCAGCGGTGCCTGCATTCATGTGCTCAAGGCGCGCGGCAAGGGCCTTGTCCTCCAGGCGACGACGGGATATTAGCCCTAGGGTGTGCGATCGCATGTGGCGGCCTTGGGCCGCCACATGGTTCAGCTGTGGTCGCCGTGGTGACGTTCGTGCCCGTGACCTTCGTGCCCGTGACCTTCGCAGTCCCCGCGGCGACCCTTTCCTTGTCGCTTTCCCTCGCATCCGCCTCGGTGTTCGCGGTTGCCGTGGTGATGTCCGCCGTCAATGTCGTGGATGCCGCGACGTCGGCCGAAGCGGTGAAGGGGGCTGTCCGGGCCGAGCTTCTCGGCATCCTTCAGCCAAGCTTCGAAGCGGTCCTCTCCAAGGCGCTCTCGGGCGCGCTCGGTCCATGATGTCAGGTCGGAGCTCTCGGACTGCTCCGTCAGAGACTCGAGATGGTCGATCATGCGATCGAGAATCTCGTCGAGCTGGGCCCGCTGCTCGTCCGTCAGCGGTGCGAACGCATCGGGGGTTTCGGGTTGAAGCTGTTCGATGCTTCGACCATCTTCCGTGAGGGAGATGAGGACGATGCGGCGATCCTCCTCTGACTGAGACCGTGTCACGAGGCCCGCGGCCTCGAGCTTGACCAGCAGCTCGTTGAGGGATGCGACCCTCATGCCGAGGATAAAAGCCAGGTCCTTCGTGGGGATGTTGTCCTGGAGCTTGAGTGCGGCCAGGATGCGGCCCTGTCCGCGCGTCGGGTCGGCTGCGGGGTGATGAGGACCGCGGGGTCCCCGACCATGCGGCTTCATGAGATGCATGGCGTATCGGAACTTCTTCATGAGTTCGTCGTTTGTCATATGATCCTCCTAGAATCAACTGGAACCTGTATGTCAGGTACCTGTTGAAACTATAGAACAGGTGCCTGCAGAATGCAACAGGGACCTGTTGGAGATCGTGTGGGGTTGTGCGATCGTGCGAAAACCCTTCGCGGAGACTGGGGAAAACGTGAATTCTACGCAGTCGATCGAGCCACCGCGGCGCCGATGAGTCCCGTCGCCGCGGTGAGGATGCCCAGGAACGCGATCATTGCCCCCCATCCCAGATCGTGCATGATGACTCCCGAGACGACGCCGAGCACGGACGACCCGAGGTAGTAGGACGTGAGGTATGTTCCCGTGGCCTCGGCGCGGTCGCGACTCGCAAGAGCGCCGACCCATCCGGAGGCGACGGAATGGGATGCGAAGAATCCCATCGTGAAGAGCCCTGTTCCGAGAACCGTCGTGGCGATCGTGGGGATGGCGATGAGGGGGAGCGAAGCCAGGCAGGCGCCAACCCCGGTGAGGAGGATGCGGGGGCGGCCATGCTTCGCCGCGGAGCGGCCCGCCCATCCCGAAGAGAACGTGCCCCCCAGGTAGAGGAGGAAGATGCTGCCGGCCAGGCCGGGGGAGAAGTCGAACTCCTCGATCAGGCGGTAGCCCAAGTAGTCGTAGAGGGAGACGAAAGCTCCCATGAGAAGGAAGGCGATGAGGAAGAGTCCAAGGAGTGCGGGCGTGCGCAGGTGACTGGTGACGGCCCGCCATTCGCCCCTGACCGTCAGTCTCTTCGGTGTGAAGCGCCGCTGGGCCGGGAGGAGGAGCACCGCGAAGACAGAGCAGGCGGCCGCAAACATCATGTTGGCGCCCAGCGCCCACCGCCAGTCCGCAAACTCCAGCACTCCCGCGGGAATGAGGCGCGAGAGCAGGCCCCCGAGCGTCGTCCCGGCAATGTACTGTCCCATCGCCCTCGGCAGGTCCAGTCCGCTTATCTCGTCCGCCAGCCATGCCATTGCCGTCGCGGGAACCCCGGCGATCGCCAGGCCCTGAAGGGCGCGCCCGGCAATGATCCATTCGATGGTGGGGGCGAACGGCAGTGCCGTGCCGACGGTGATGGCGAGGAGGGTGGAGATCGCGATGACGCGGCCGCGGCCGAAGCGCTCGGAGAGGATGGAGGCGGGAAGAATCGCTAGTGCGAGCATTCCCGTCGCGGCGCTGACCGTCCATGCGGCCGTTGCGGGGGTCGCATCGAAGTACTCGGACAGGGCTGGCATGAGCGCCTGCGTGCAGTAGATGGCGTTGAAGGAGGCGAGCCCTGTGGCGAAGAGGGCGAGAACGGCCCGCCGGTAGGATGGGTCGCCATGGCGGATGCCATCGCTCCGTTCCGCGCTCGCGGGCTTGTCAGCCGTCTTTCCCTCATTCCTCATCATGGGACCATGGTCCCCGCCCCGAGCTATCTTGTAAAATGCATGAATCGATCAGTTTTCATGAAAATCATGCATGGGAGGGGTGTTGTGCGCGCGGAGGATTACACGTGGTTCCTGACCCTTGCCGGCGTTCAGAACCTGTCGGAGGCGGCAGATCTGCTCGCCATGCCGCAGCCGACGCTGTCGAGGCGCCTGGCCAGGCTCGAGTCGCGTCTCGGGACGGAACTCTTCGATCGTGGCGGGCGGCGCCTGCGCCTCAACGATCGCGGGAGAGTCATCGAGGCGGCATTCCGCGACGCGCAGCAGAGCCTAGATCGTGGAGAAGCGGAGCTGCGGCGCCTACTCGATCCCGAGACGGGACGCGTGAGATTCGGCTTCCTGCCGTCACTCGGCCCGTGGCTTGCCCCGCGAGTCATCCGCAGCTTTCTCTCCCGACATCCCAAGGCCGATGTCGTCCTCTCCCAGGCAACTGCCGAGGCGCTCGTCATGGCGCTGCACGCGGGAGAGCTCGATGTTGCGCTCTGCGCGCCCGATGTGGTGCCCGAGCTGCTGGGCGGTTTAACGATCCATACCGTTCATCGTCAAGCCATGGCGATCGTTGTCCCCGAAGGGCATCGCCTCGCGCCTCGGACATCTGTCCGCTTCGAGGAGGTTGTGGGGGAGTCGTTCGTCGCGGCGCCTCCCGGCTATACCACCCGCAACATCCTTGACAGGCTTGCTCGCGGCACGAAGCTCCGTATCGTCCTCGAGTCCGAATCTCTCGCAACCCATGCCGGGCTCGCGTCGTCGGGGATTGGTCTTGCGCTGCTTCCCGTCGATGATCCCTCTCTCCACGTTCCGGGGGCGGTCTTCCTGCCGCTCGAAACGAACGACAAGAGGGAGATCGCGCTCGTGTGGCGCGCAGAAGACGTACCGGTCGTCGCCTCGTTCGTGGCCGAGGTGTCGAGCGAGTTTCGCGGCGAACTGTAGGCCGCCATGAGCCGCCGGCCTGTCGCGACCAGCCCTATTCGACCGGCTTCTCTCCGCGATAGAAGGCTGCCGTTCGGGCGGCCTGGAGCTCGGCAAGCTTGTGGTTGGCTCCAGAATAGTTGTGGGCACGCTTCCATGACTCGGCAAGGTCGGAGATAAACTGCAGGCCCTCCGGGCTCGCCATGATCTCCGCCATCTCCTCAGGATTCGCCCGAGCATCTCCCTCGAGATAAAGGGAGAGGGCGTACAGCGCACCATCCCAGCCGATCCCCGTCGCGGCAGGTCCGAATGTCTCCCAGTGCTCATCGGACGGCACCTCATGGGAAACCTTGAGGCGGGTGCCTCGGCCGTTGGGGAACAGGCTGATCCGGAGGCTGGAGAAACTGTTCTCGTACTCCCACGTGATGCTGAGCTTCTTGTGGGGGATGCAGTCGCGGATCTTGCCCGAGTGGCGGCTCTGCGGCAGGACGTACGTGCCGCCCTCCTTGAGATTGCCCTGCGGCTCCTCGAACCATTGCGCCAAGGCATCCGGGCTCGTCAGAGCATCCCAGACTTCTGCCGGCTCGCTGGCAAACTTCTGCTCCAGCTCGACAAGATGCTTCTTGCCGTTCCGTGAGGTCTTTCGCTGAACGGCCTGCACCTGAGTGTTGAGGCTCATGGGTTCCTCCCCGGCGCCGACCGTCGACGCCCTGCCTCAAGCCTACCTATCCCGCGCTGGTGGCGTGACCGGCTCTGAGGGCATAGCGTGCCCACGGGGCTGACGACATGCGCGCCGTGGGGCGCGTTCGCTCCGGGTGATCAGGAGCCCCCGGGGCTCGTTCTGTGGCCTATCTCAAGGTGTTGCGACCGATGGGAATATTCCCCACCTATGCAAAGTTGAGTAGAGTGGACTCAAGAAAGAGCTAGTCAGTTGGACATAACCTTCTCGGTGCTTCACACTTGAGGAGGAAACATTTACTTGCCGCTTCGGCGGTTGGGCTTCGGCCCGGAAGGAGTTATTCGCTATGGCACGTGCAGTAGGTATTGACCTTGGCACCACGAACTCGTGCGTCGCTGTCCTCGAGGGCGGCGAACCCACGGTGATCGCCAACGCCGAGGGTGCCCGCACCACCCCCTCGGTTGTCGGCTTCTCGAAGTCGGGAGAGGTCCTGGTCGGCGAGATCGCCAAGCGCCAGGCCGTCACCAACGTCGATCACACCGTTCAATCCGTGAAGCGCCACATGGGAACGGACTGGTCCGTCTCCATCGAGGACACCAAGTACACCCCGCAGCAGATCTCTGCTTTCATCCTCACCAAGCTGAAGAATGACGCCGAGGCCTACCTCGGCGAAGAGGTGACGGATGCTGTGATCACCGTTCCCGCCTACTTCAACGACGCTGAGCGTCAGGCGACGAAGGACGCCGGCCAGATCGCTGGCCTCAACGTCCAGCGCATCGTCAACGAGCCCACGGCCGCGGCTCTCGCCTACGGCCTGGAAAAGGGCAAGGAAGACGAGCTCATCCTCGTCTTCGACCTCGGTGGCGGCACCTTCGACGTGTCCCTCCTCGAAGTCGGCAAGGATGAGGACGAGTTCTCGACGATCCAGGTTCGCGCAACCAACGGCGATAACCGTCTCGGCGGCGATGACTGGGATCAGAAGATCGTCGACTGGCTGGTCGGCCAGGCCAAGAACAACTACGGGGTCGACCTGTCCAAGGACAAGATCGCTCTTCAGCGCCTCAAGGAGGCCGCGGAGCAGGCCAAGAAGGAACTCTCCTCGGCCACCTCGACGAACATCACCTTGCAGTACCTGTCGATGACGGAGAACGGCCCGCTGCACCTCGATGAGAAGCTCACGCGCGCCAAGTTCGAAGAGATGACCCGCGACCTCCTCGAGCGCACGAAGGTTCCGTTCAACAACGTCATCAAGGACGCCGGGATCAAGCTGTCCGAGATCGACCATGTCGTCCTCGTCGGCGGCTCGACGCGTATGCCCATGGTGACCGAGGTCGTCAAGGAGCTGACCGGCGGCAAGGAGCCGAACAAGTCCGTCAACCCGGACGAGGTTGTCGCTGTCGGTGCCGCCCTCCAGGCCGGCGTCATCACCGGTGACCGCAAGGACGTCCTCCTCATCGACGTGACCCCGCTGTCGCTCGGCATCGAGACCAAGGGCGGCGTCATGACGAAGCTCATCGAGCGCAACACCGCTATCCCGACGAAGCGCTCCGAAGTGTTCTCCACGGCGGAAGATAACCAGCCCTCCGTTCTCATCCAGGTCTACCAGGGTGAGCGCGAGTTCGCTCGGGACAACAAGCCGCTCGGCACCTTCGAGCTCACCGGCATCGCACCCGCCCCGCGCGGCGTTCCCCAGGTCGAGGTCACCTTCGACATCGATGCCAACGGCATCGTCCACGTGTCCGCGAAGGATCGCGGCACCGGCAAGGAGCAGTCGATGACCATCACCGGTGGATCGGCCCTCCCGAAGGACGAGATCGACCGCATGATCAAGGAAGCCGAAGCACACGCCGCTGAGGACGCGAAGCGGAAGGAAGAGGCAGAGCTCCGCAACACGGCAGAGCAGCAGGTCTACTCCATCGAGAAGCTTCTCGAGGAGAACAAGGACAAGCTCGACGATGCTCTCGTCTCCGATGTTCAGGGTGCAGTCGGTGAACTCAAGACCGCGCTCGAGGGCGAGGACGTTGAGGCCATCAAGACTGCCCAGCAGGCGCTGACCGAGAAGTCGCAGAAGATCGGTGAAGCGATCTACGCGCAGGCGGCAGCTGAGGAAGCTCCCGCTGAGGGCGCGGCCCCGGCTGACGGCGACGAGGATATCGTCGACGCCGAAGTTGTCGACGATGAGGACGGTACGAACAAGTGAACAACCAGTCGCCCGAAGAGATGACCTCGGAGGACGCTGGCAGGGTGGACGACGCTCAGCCAGATCCGGCGGAGGAGACGGTCGAGGAGACCGAGACGGCTCCCGCCGAGGAGGCTGACGTCGAGGACTCGGCGGCCGAGGAGGATCCCCTCGCGGCTGCCCAGGCTACGATCGCGGACCTGGAGGACCAGCTGGCGCGCTCCCGAGCGGACGTCTACAACGTCTCGCAGGAGTACAACGCCTACGTCCGCCGCTCCAAGGCCGATGGTGCGGCCCAGAAGCAGGCGGGGATCGTCGCGGTCCTCGAGACCCTCCTCTCTGTCCTGGACGACATCGAGCTGGCCCGCCAGCACGATGACCTGAACGGACCCGCTGGTGCGATCGCGACGAAGGTGGAGAACACGCTTCAGACGAACTATCAGCTCGTCCGATTCGGGGCAGTGGGAGAGCCCTTCGATCCGGAGATCCACGAGGCACTCATGAACACTCCATCGGATGTGGAGTCCGAGCAGATCGGCACTCTCATCCAACCCGGCTACAAAATGGGAGACCGAGTCCTCCGTCCCGCACGGGTCGGGGTAGTCTCTCCGCAGTAACGATGTGTGTGTGCCGGGCCTTGTGCCCGGCACACCTTCGAAGGAAGGTGATGCGCCATGGCTAGTCAGGATTGGCTGACCAAGGACTTCTACTCTGTCCTCGGCGTGCCGAAAGACGCGACCGACGACCAGATCAAGAAGGCTTATCGGAAGCTCGCGCGCACCTACCATCCGGATAAGAATCCGGGTGATGAGGCGGCGGAGAGCAAGTTCAAGGACGTCGGTGAGGCATACGCTGTGCTCTCCGACGCGGAGGATCGCAAGCAATACGATGCGATCCGTGCGATGGGGGGCGGCGGTGCCCGCTTCTCGGCCGGAGGGTCGGGCGGAGGCGGCTTCGACGACGTCTTCTCCTCCATGTTCGGCGGGGGCGCGTCAACCCATCGGACCGGCAACGCTGGTGGTTTCGAAGACATTCTCGGCGGCATGTTCGGCGGAGGGGCAGGCCCCTTCGGCAATGCGGGCGGCTTCGGCGGCTTTGGTCGGAGAACCCAGAAGGGTGCGGACGAGACCGCCGCAGCATCGATCTCTCTCGCCCAAGCAGTCTCTGGAGCAACCGTGCAGGTGGTGAACCGCGGTCAGCGCTTCAACGCGCGAATCCCGGCCGGCGTGCACGATGGTCAGAAGATTCGTCTGCGCGGCAAGGGCCAGCCGGGTACGAACGGCGGTGAACCCGGGGACCTCATCATCACGGTGTCCGTGGAGAAGCATCCCGTGTTCGAGCTGTCCGGCAAGAACATCAAGATCACGCTTCCCGTCTCGTTCGCGGAGGCCGCCCTTGGCGCCCATGTCGATGTGCCGACGATCAGCGGCGAGACCGTGACGGTCAAGATCCCTGCCGGATCCTCGTCCGGTACGACACTGCGGGTGCGCGGGCGCGGAGTCCAGGGCACCGGCACTCCGGGAGATATGCTCGTCACGCTCAAGATCGTCGTGCCGAAGAAGCTGTCGACAGACGCGAAGGAAGCCGTTGAGGCTTTCAAGGCCGCGACGGGCGATGCTGACCCGCGAGCCGACCTTGCGAGGATGGCGAAGATTTCATGAGCCCCTCCCTGTCCAGGAACGACCCCGTCTTCTCCGTCTCGATCGCGGCGCAGATGGCGGGGATGCATGCCCAGACGGTGCGCCAGTACGACCGTCTTGGGCTCGTGGTCGCCTCCCGGACGAAGGGCGGCGGGCGTCGCTACTCTCTCAACGACATCGAGGCATTGCAGGAGATCCAGCAGCTTTCCCAGGAAGAGGGCATCAACCTGGCCGGCATCTCACGCATCCTCAAGCTCGAGAACGAGGTGAAGAAGCTCAAGCGCGAGAACAGCAGGTTGAAGTCAGCCCTTGCTCGGCTCAAGAATCTTCTCCTTGAGAAGCAGGCTGCCGAAGGCCGCGTTTTCGCGGCAGGGCAGGACGGCTCCATCGTCGCCCTATCCCGTGGCGAAAGGCCGCCCGGGGGGTCCTCCCGCCGCAGCTCCGCCCTCGTGATCTGGCGGCCGTAAAGCTCGGTCTGTGCCCTGGGGTATTGCGGTCGAGCGGCTCGTCAATGCTGGGTTCGTTGGAACCCCTGCAAGGCAGGAGGTGAGGCGAAGCAATATGCTTGTTGTTCCCGCTGAAACGTTCTTATCGGCGAAGGACTTGTAACCATTCGACGCCAATTTTTGGCTTGTCATGCACGTTGTCGATTATTCGCTTTATTCAGCGGGCGTACTTATCTGAGGATAGACTTCAATAGCCACGAACCCTCAAAGATCAGCTTCGAGGGGGGGGGATGGTTCCTTCTGCGAATGCAGGTTCTGGAGGAATTATGAAGAAGGCTATTGGACTCTTGGCCACACTTTTGCTTGTTACGGGGATGGGCGGTGCAGCTGTTGCCGCAGAGGGCTATCGCGGGACAAATGTCTATGGTTGTCAGGCTTATATCAGCGGCTCGAAAGCCTGGACGAACTGTCGTCCGGCGACACGATCATTTGAGTATGCGACCAAGGCCTGGTGCACGGCACAACCGACTCGAATGGGGGCCTTCAGATCAGTTTCCCGCAATTCGAATGTCACCGGCATATCCGAAGTGGGATGCACTTTTAACGTGCATGACGCACAGACCAAGTATCAGTGATCGAGGGCGGCGGGTGCGGCGGCCTCTCGTCGCGCCCGCCATCCGTAAGTTTGGATAGCCATCGTGAGTTTTCTTCGCATAAAGGAGCGTCTTCGAGGCTCCCTTTTTCTTGTCATTATCCAGGGGGCCGTTCTTCTACTGCTGCTCGGGAGATGGTGGCCGACATTCAACGGTCTAGGTCCGTCGGTATGGATCTCTACGCTCTTGGTAGGCGCCGTAGCAGCGGCGATTTCTGCATCGCGAGAGTCAGATCGGATCAAGTCCGAGAGGAGACCGGTCACCGAAGCGACGCTTCGCTCCCAATTCGGGATTGTGCTCTTGCACTGGGGCGCCGATGTTCTGACGCTCTCGATTATCCCGTCGGTGACTGCTTCAGGCATCGCATATGCGTCGGTTGCGGCAGGCGGATATGGCTATCTCGATTGGGGATACCCCCTCTACGCTGTTCTGTTCGGAACCGGAATGGTTCTTCTCGGCAAGGTCTCTGCCCGGGTATTCGACGGTCGAGTGATAGCACCGCTCGTCGCCTTTATGCTTGCCGCCTACGCGTGGATGTACACGATTGTGACGAGTGCTCATGCGGATACATGGGCGTCGTTCGATCCAGCTGCACTTATCTTGGCAGTACTTCTCATTATCTTGCTTTTCGCAGGCCTCGCCCTAGCGTACACAGGCGGCGAAAGGCGATCTGCTGCAGTTGGTGGTCTGACCCTCGCTGGCTTTATCGCCGTGGTTTTCGTGGGCGGTTCGGTTCACGTCTACAACTATCCTCGGGTGCCAACCGAGGATCCACAGTGCGTCACGGTCGCAGCGGATTCGATCTGTGTCTGGCCCGAGGATGCGCCGTTGCTTCCGGGGCTCGTTGCCCAATTGGAACGGGCTCAAGCACTCGAAGTGGCTGCGGGGATTGAACGTCCCGGTCTTGTTTTTGCTGAACCTGGTTATGACGGTGCGAGCCGCGGCAGTGATGGGGTGACTGTTGCTCCCGTTGAGGGCAGCGCATCGCTTCGATCAGCGCAGGGCTTTGTTGCGCCCGCGGTGGATACGCATACGGGGTTTCCGCAGTGCGTGGACGGCAACTCTTCGGGCGAAGCTTTTGAGCGTCACTTCCAAGTCGCCGACCTCATGACGGCATATGTCATGGGTGATATGACGGATGATTCGTGGGCGACGTCGAGTCCAGACATGGACGCGTGGCGACACCGGGTTGGACAGATTCTTGAGGAATGGTCGGAGGCGGATCGAGTTGCCTGGCTCGGCGAGCAGCTGGCCCGTTACAACGAGTATTGCGAGTTCTCGGGAGAGATTAAACGATGACGATCGAAGGTAATGGGCGAGTGGGTATAAAGGTCTCAGGCCTTACGCAAGGATACGGCCGCCGCGAAGTTCTCAAGGACTTCTCGCTGGAAGTGCCTGATCGCTCGATTGTGGCACTGGTTGGTCCGAACGGGGCGGGCAAGACGACGCTCATGCGGACAATTGCAACGCTGTTGAAGCCGAAAGCTGGAAGCATCGTTGTCCTTGGTCATGACATCGCTACCAGACAAGGGCGAAATTTCGTTCGACGAAACCTCGGCTACCTGCCACAGGACTTTAGCGCCGATGAAAAGCTGACGGTGGAGGAGTATGTGGAGTATTCCTTGTGGATGCGCGGTCTTTCGAAAGCCGATATTCGGACGGCATCTCAAGTGGCTATCGGTCGTGTCCAGCTCTCGCAGGCTAAGCGTGTCAAGCTGGGGGAGCTGTCGGGCGGAATGCGTCAACGGGCCGGAATAGCGGCAGTGACAGCAGGTGATCCTGATCTGCTGATCCTCGATGAGCCGACATCGGGCCTGGATCCCGAGCAGCGTTCACAGTTTCGAGAAGTGCTGAGAGCGGTGGATTCGAGATTGGTCCTAATCTCCACGCATCTGATTGTGGATGTTGCATCCTTGGCTGACTTTCTTATTGTTATCGCTGAAGGAAGTCTGGCGTACGCAGGGTCAGCGGACATTCTCCGTGAAGGGGACTGATGACGCTCGTTGAAATTCCCCAGTTCTGCTCATTGAATTTCCCCACCCGGGGCCGCTTCCGTTCATAGGGGCGGGCCTTCCTCGAAGCTAGTGGTATTCGACCACGCACGAGCTAGAGGAAGGCCCTGTCTCTATGTTGACACAGGAGGAAGCCGTGGATATCCACGCATTACATCGTCGGGGAATCTCTATCAGTGAGATCGCCCGAATCACTGGAAGAGACCGTAAGACCATCCGGTCATATCTGATCGGTAAGCAAGAGCCTGGCAAACGCAAGAAACCCGAGAGCTCGTTTGAGCCGTTTGTGGAATACGTATCTGCGAGATTGATCGAGGATCCCCACCTGTTCGCTCAGACCTTGTTTGATGAACTGCTCGGTCTGGGATTTCCTGGCTCGTATCAAACGCTCACACGCCAGGTCCGTGCCCGTGGCTTACGGCCAGCCTGTCAGGCATGTGCTCACGTCACCAAAAGGGCGAACGCTGTCATCGAGCACCCGCCGGGCGAGGAGACTCAGTTCGACTGGGTTGAACTTCCTGACCCACCTACCGGTTGGGCTTTCCCCAGGAAGACCGCGTATGTCCTGGTGGGGTCGCTGCCCTTTTCGGGGAAATGGCGAGCAGTGATCTGTCCTTCCCTTGATCAGGCTCATCTCATGCATGCGATCACCGTTGTTGTGACTGAACTTGGCGGGGTGAGCCGTCAGTGGAGATTCGACCGGATGACTCAGGTCATCAAACCTGGCAGCAATGATGTCACCGCTAACTTCGGGGCCTTTGCTAAACACTTCGCAGTGCAAGTCGTTGCGTGCCGGCCGCGGTCAGGAAACCGTAAAGGTGTCGTGGAGAAGAACAACCACACCCTGGCCCAACGCTGGTGGCGCACCCTGCCCGATGATCTGACTCTCGAGCAAGCCCAACAATCGTTGACGTCCTTCGCTGAATCTCAGGACTCACGTCAACGCCGAACACAGACGGGATGGTCCACCCCCACAAGCCTGTTCTGTCACGAGCGGCTTCAGCCGGTGCCGGTGACGATGTTTCCTGTTGTGGTTGTCGAGCAGCGTCAAGTCTCTCGTCAAGCACTCATTGAGTGGCGAGGCAACAGGTATTCTGTCCCGCCGGAGTTCGTCTTCGGCACTGTGAATGTCTCAGCACGCCTGGGCAAGAAATCAATCCTGATCACCACTGCCCAAGGCGCCACCATCGCTCAGCACACGGTCCACGAAGACGGACTGGGCATGACGGTGCGGCAATCCCAACACGTGACTGCTCTTGAGACACTCGCTTTAGCCTCTGCCCCTCCAGGGCGGGCTCACCGGAAGAAAGAGCGCATCCCACCCGGAGAACGCTCTCGTGCCGCAGCAGCCCAGCTCACCGGCCCCACACGGTCTGCTGAACCGGCTCAGATCATTGACCTATCAATCTATGAAGCGATCGCACGAGGGAGGAACACCCTGTCATGACACTCGAAGCCAACATTGTTTACGAACAATTACGCCAACACCTATCGGCATTGAAACTGTCTGCCACCCTTGACGCTCTTCCCCATGGACCAGGCCATAGCCCAAGAGCTGACACTGACCCAGACCCTGGAAAAGCTCTTCGCGATCGAACTCAGCGCTCAAGAAGCACGGCAATTAGCTGGCAGGTTCCGGTTTGCCAACATCCCCTCCGGGCTCACCCTGGACGCGTTCGATGTCGACTATGCTTCCGGCATCGACCGCAACCTCCTCCACGAGCTCGGAACGTGCAGGTTCATCCACAATGCCACCAACGTCTTACTCGTGGGTCCGCCCGGAGCGGGTAAAACCCATATCGCTGCAGGCCTTGGGCACGCGGCAGTCACGGCCGGGTACCGGGTCTACTTCACCACCGCCGCTGACCTCGCAGCACGCTGCCACCGGGCCGCGATCGAGGGTAAATGGTCAACAATGATGAGATTCTTCGCCGGCCCCTCACTCCTCATCATCGATGAACTCGGCTACCTCCCACTGCCCGCAGAAGCCGCCTCCGCGCTCTTCCAGGTCATCAATCAACGCTACCTAAAAACCTCGATCATCCTGACAACAAACCGGCCCGTCGGCGCGTGGGGAGAGATCCTGGGCGACACTACCGTCGCAGCCGCAATGCTCGACCGACTCCTCCACAGATCCGTCGTCATCACTCTCGATGGTCCGTCCTACCGCCTCCGTCACCACACCGACCAAGCCGACGAACTCAGACGAGCCACCACCGGCATCAACATACGCTAATCTGAGACCGCGGCCTGGGGAATTTCAATGAGCACAACCGGGGAAAACCAATGAGCGCCATCAGGACCGTTCGATTGAAGAGCTGGAGCGCATCTACATGGATTTGATGAGAGCTCGCCGATGACGGGTCCAGGAGTCTGGCGAGTTTTCCTCAAAACACGGCGTACTTGGGGCGTGGCGGTCCTCTCTGTCATCGCAACATTCACTCTGCTTCTCCTTCATCCTTCCGCATATGGCATTCCCGGTTTCAACAACGTCAGGGACACTCCCTTCAGTTACCTCATCGGTTTCGTACTTGGGTCGCTCACTGCCACACTCGTCCATCCCGTCATTCCTGCGATGGAGGTGCTCGCGACGCGGAGGGTGGCACGAGCAAGGGCCCTGCTTCTGCTGACAGCCACGTTTTTTCAGGGCTTGCTGATATTGGGCGTCTCGACACTCTTGAGGGAAAGCCTGGGGTTGGACCTACCGTGGCAGCACGTGGCTGTGTTTCTCACTTCCACAGTCTTCTTTCTCGGAGTGGGGTTTATTGCGGCCGGACTCATCACCGGACCCATTATGTGGATCATCCCGGTAGGACTTCTCGCCATCTTCTTAGGGTTTTCCTGGAAAGACGAATACGCAGTGCATTCGTGGAATCTCGTCATGAACACGAGCGGTGTTCTCGTCAGTGTTGCGGTCGTTATTTATGGAGTTGGTTTATTTGTTGCCAGTGCTCCCAATCCCAGATTTGGAGGGTAAACATTGAGGGCCGAGTGAGGATGCATCGGCGCTAACTCGATCACCCGCGTGCAAGATAGCAGGCGCTCTTCCATCCTCGTCCACCGCCGGAAATCCACGACTTTATACCCCGGAGAGGGCTTCGGCGGAGCGACAGAGACCACACGAGACCAGAGACCTCAGAGGACAGAGGTCCTGGTTTTTTCGGACTAATCGGACATTCTCTTTCTTGTCCCCGCATGGTGCAGGGCATGATTCACGAGGAGTCCAATTGTGACCGTGACTGATCCGAAACGTCGCCGCTACTCGACCGCCGTGCTTGTCGGCCTGATCGCCGGAGCTTTCTCGGCAATCGTCAAGTTCGGATGGGAAGTGCCGTTCCCTCCGCGCACCCCCGAGCGCAACCTCGTCAATCCTCCGCAGACGATGCTCGAACAGATCGGCATCCCCGAATCTGTCTCTCGCGCCACGATCAACTTCAACGGCTGGGATCTGCCGATCTCGTCCTTTATCGTCCACTTCGGGTTCGCGATCTTCTTCGGTGTCCTCTACTGCGTTGTCGCCGAGAAGTACCCGAAGGTCAAGCTGTGGCAGGGCGCCGCTGCTGGTCTCTTCCTGTGGATCTTCTTCCATGTCCTCCTCATGCCAGCCTTGGGCACCGTCCCGGCTCCCTGGGATCAGCCCTGGGAGGAGCATTTCTCGGAGGCTCTCGGCCACGTGATCTGGATGTGGTCGATCGAGATCGTCCGCCGCGACATTCGCAACCGGATGACCGGTGAACCCGATCCCGAGGTTCCCCTGCCCGTCGCGGCCAGGTAGATAACGCGCTTCAGCCCCGGATGGGAGGATTTCACTCCTCCACAATCCGGGGCTTTCGCGTGCCCACGGCGCCCTGAGGGAGGTGACGTGCTTCACTCGTGCCGATAGTGCGGTGTTTGTGCTGATCATGACTCGAGTTCAGCAGGAGGATACAGCTTTGTTTACGCAGGCTTTCCCTCCCGTCCCCCACGGGTCGCCTCGAGTTCACCTGCGTTGGCAACCATGATCCTGGCCCGATACGGGCAAAACAGACATGGATTGTTGACTGGAGTGACAATGGGTTCAAGACACAACTCCCGATCGCGGGCAGGGGGCCGGCTTGTCGCCGGTGTCCTCGTCGCCGGCATGGGTATGGGAGCAATACCGGCGATAGCGTCAGACGGGCTCGTGCAGTCCGATGCTGTCATCGCTGCTGTCGATGCAATGACGATCGACGGTGGCGGCACAGCTATCGTCACCAACTATGACAGGCAGATGCTTGCCCCAGGCGTTGAGCTTGTCAGCGTCGACCGGATTCAGCCGGGCGGCAGACTCGAGTTCGATGTTCTCGTCGCAGACTTGGGCTCCGGCTCAGTCAGAGCAGACTACCTCTATCCCGGTACAGTCTCCGACGCGGAACCGGTCTCAGATCTCATCGAGAATGCGGACGCTATCGCGGGCGTTAACGGCTCCTTCTTCGACATCAACGCCTCAAAGGCACCCTCCGGCGTGGGCATCTCCGAAGAAGAAGGAATCGTGACGGTCCCCGCGGGAACCGGCAATGGCGCCATCACGTCGAGCCACATTCCCGTCGTCTTCACGCCGGAGGGCTTGGCCGCCTTTGCCGGGATCACGCTCACGGCAGAGGTGACGCACAATGGCGAGCCGCTCGACCTCGACATCGCAGGAGTCAACTCGTACTTTCTGGGTGAAGGCCAGATCGGCATGTTCAACCACGTGTGGGGTGACTATACGCGCGATCGGGCCCTCAACGGGGGCACGGGAACCGAGATCCTCATCAGCCCAGATGGAATCGTGACCTCTGTCGGCATCCCTGCCACGGGCCAGCTGCCCGAGGGCGTCATCTCCCTCGTCGAGCGAGATGCACCCGGCACCGATCGTGCTCTTGACGCCGTCGAGGTCGGCGACCAGCTCGTCGTCGAGATAGCCGTGACATCCGAGGCTGGAGAGATCTCCGCCGCCATCGGCGCCAACGCCATGCTTGTCTCAAACGGCGAACCCGTCGTCTCTCGGGACACCGCGCTCAACCCGCGAACAGCGATCGGCTTCAACGAGACCGGCTCGCTCATGTACCTTCTCGTGGTCGATGGGAGGCAGGCCTCATCCACCGGCGTCACACTGACAGACCTGGGTGTCCTCATGAAAGAACTCGGTGCGTTCAACGCCGCGAATCTCGATGGGGGCGGCTCGACGAGCATGGGTGCCGTCGCGCCGGGGGAGACTGTCGTCGACACTCCCCACAACCCGTCTGATGGGCAGGAGCGTCCCGTTCCGAACGGGATCGGACTCGTCGTCGACCGCGGATCGGGAGAGGTGTCCGGATACTCCGTCGCGCCCCTTCACCACATCGGGGACGCAACACGCGTGTTCCCCGGGCTGACGCGCCGCGTCCAGGCCAAGGGCTACGACGAGACAGGTTCTGCCGTGCCCGGCACGGTACCCGCCTGGTCGGCGACCGGCGCTGTCACAGTCGAATCGCATGGTGATCACACGGCCACCCTGACTGGCATCGCAACCGGGACCGACACGGTCGTGGCATCGCACGGCGATGCGAGCGGATCGCTCAACATCGAGGTCCTCGGGGAGCTCTCCCGTATCGAAGTCAGCCCCTCCGTTGTTCAGCTCTCCAGCTCTGACGACGTCGCATCCTTCACCGTCTACGGCTATGACAAAGACGGCTACAGGGCTCCTATCGATGCCGGCGACGTCACGATTGCGGGCAATGAGGGCGGTGCGTTCACCATCGAACCCGGCTCGACCGGTACCTTCGCGGTGAGTGCGAACGCCGACAATGCGTCCGCTCCTCTCACCGTCGATGTCAATGGAATCTCTGCAGAGGCTGCCGTGAGCGTCGGCGTGGATACGCTGCCGGTCGCTAACTTCGAAGATGCTGACCAGTGGACGGCAGGTCAGGCTCGTGCACCGGGAGTAACGGTCACACCGGCGGACGGCCAGGACGATCGTGGCGGAGCCGCGATCTCCTTCGACTTCACCCAGTCAACGGGAACGCGCGGCGCCTATGCGATTGCCCCCGGCGATGGCATCGAAATCCCGGGACAGCCGACAGCTCTCACGGCGTGGATGGATGGGAACGCGCACGGGGCATGGCCCCGCATCCAAGTCCGCCAGGCCGATGGCACAGTCACCCAGCTTGATGGTTCGGCAGAACCGTTCGAGGGCTGGCGCCGCGTCACCTTCGCAGTCCCCTCCGGTGTGGACTATCCGCTCACCTTCCAAATGTTCCGGCTCATGGAGACGCGCCCCGCGGCTCAATACACAGACTCGGTTGTCGTGTCAGATATCCAGGCACTCGTCCCGACCCGCGTCGACCTGCCGGTCGTCGAGGACGTGACCGACCCCGTCATCGTCCGTGCAGGCGGCACGGACGATTCACCCCTGCGGATTGCCGTCGTGTCCGACGCTCAGTTCGTGGCACGCCAACCCGATTCTGGGGCTGTCCAAGGAGCACGCGAGTCGTTCCGCGAGATCCTTGCCGAAGACCCCGATCTTGTCATCATCAACGGCGATTTCGTCGACGAGGGGGCCCCGGAAGACTTCGAGCTCGCACAGCGCATCATCGATGAGGAGCTCGGGGACTTCCCCTATGTGTACGTGCCGGGCAATCACGAGATCATGGGCGGAGACATCAGAAACTTCGTTGACGCGTTCGGTGCCACCAACGGATACCTTGATGTTGAGGGGACACGCCTCGTGTGGGTGAACTCTGCCCCTGGCAGCCTCAGCCACGATTTCGAGCAGCTGACCATGCTTCGCCGCGCACTCGACGACGCCGCGACGAACGATGACATCACCGGCGTCGTCCTGTTCCAGCACCACCCGGTCGACGACCCGCTTCCCACGAAAGCGAGCCAGATGTCGAACCGCCTCGATGCTGAGATGCTCCGCGACTGGCTCGAAGACTTCAGGTCTCAGACCGGAAAACCTATCGCGAATGTCGCGGCAGGTGTCGGCATCTTCCACGCCATGACCCTCGATGGCATCCCGTACTTCATCAACGGCAATGCAGGGAAAGGCCCGACCGGTGGAAGCTCCGGTTCGTTCACGGGTTGGTCGATGATCGGCATCGATCCCGCCGCCTCCTCGAGTCCTCGTGAGTGGATCTCCTTCGAGGTCAACACCCGCGTCGATGACGACGGTCTCTCGCTCGGCGAGTTCCCGACCGTTCTCGAGGCGAACGGTGAGGCGATCACTCTGACGCCGACCATGTCTCAGGACGACGGCGTGCGCACCATGCCGGTGGCATGGCCCATGAGCTACGCCTGGTCATCCGACAGCATCCATATCGGTGACGTCGAGTCGGCTGCCGAGGGTAGCATTGCCGCCTTCGATCCCGAGTCCAATACCCTCACCCCGCTCTCGGGAGGGGAAGGATCGCTGACGCTCACGGTCAACACCGAGTCCGTCACGGCAGACTTCACGATCGCCCCTGATCTCGTGCCGGTCACCCCCGAAAAGCCAGGCTTCACCGGCAACGTCATCTCGATCCCCGAGGTCGACGGCGTCGACTACCTCATCGCGGATAAGGTCGTGACCGGCAATATCGAGATCAAGAAGGACACGACCGTAACCGCGCGTGCCGCCGAGGGCTACATCCTCTCCGAGGGTGCGCGGTCCGAATGGTCATTTGCTCTTCCGGCCCCGACAACAGGAAATCTGTTCCGCTTCCCGAATGCCTGGGATTCGACAGATATCGGCTTGACGATTGCGTTCGGCCGAGAGGGCGATGAGGTCATTGTCGGAGACTGGGACGGGGATGGTCAGGACTCCATCGGCGTTCGCCGCGGCAAGGTCTTCTACCTCGACAACGAGCTAGTCGGCGGTGTAGCGGACGCATCTTTCCGCTACGGTCGAGAGGGCGATGAGGTTCTGGTCGGTGACTGGGACGGTAACGGTAGCGATACCCTCGGGGTGCGCCGCGGCGACACGTTCCTCCTCATGAACGAGCTCGTCGGAGGCGATGCTGAGATCACTTTCCATTACGGACGCGAGAGCGATGAGGTTCTGGTCGGTGACTGGGACGGCAACTCGTCGGACACGATACTCGTCCGCCGCGGGCGCGTGTTCTTCGTATCGAATGCTCTTCAGGGCGGCAACGCGGAGACGTCCTTCGCCTACGGCAGGAATGCTGATGAGGCGCTTCCCGGGGACTTCGACGGGGATGGAAACGACACGATTGCGCTTCGCCGAGGCGAGACCATCTTCCTCAAGAATGTTCTGTCCGGAGGGCCCGCGGACGAGGCTATCGACTTCGCTGATGGTGCGGTCTTTGTCGGTGACTGGGACGGTGATGGGGTCGATACTCCTGTCATGAACCAGCACGTCAGCCGCTAAGCCGCTGCTCCTCTCGATATCAGATAGGAGCGGCCCGAGGCGGGCCGACTAGAATGTGCTGAACGGGTGCGGGACTCCTCGAGTCCCGCACCTATGGGCCTTGCGTCTGCGTCTCAGTGCGGTGATTCAGGCTGGGACGTGCTGGGGGAAGAGACTCTCTGGCCTCCACACGTATCGCACGAGGAGTGCCGCACGCTGGCATGTGGCGGGCGGGCCTCGATGATGCGGAGGGGGTGATTTCGCTACGCTTGCCATGGGAGGCAACGATGACATCGGTGGAACGCGGAAGAGGGCGCTATGCGCCGTCACCATCAGGCGACCTCCATCTCGGCAACCTCCGGACCGGACTGATCGCGTGGGCCTGTGCGAGGAAGGCAGGCCTGGGGTTTGTCATGAGGATGGAGGATCTTGATGAGAGATGCCGACTCGAGCATGTCGAGACGCAGCTGAGGGACCTTTCCGAGATCGGCATCGACTGGGACGGTCATGTCCTGTTCCAGAGCGATCGGGTTGATGCCTATGGGGAGGTCGTCTCGAGGCTGCGCGAGCGTGACCTGCTCTACGAGTGCTACTGCACGCGGGCAGACATGAAAGATGCTCCGCGGGCGCCGCACGCCCCGCCCGGATCCTACCCGGGAACATGCCGGCACCTCAGCGAAACAGAACGCCGGCACGGCAGGGACAAGCTCTCCACCATGCGGCGCGGCCCCGCCCTGAGGCTCAAGACAGACGTCGCAACGCTCACGGTGACTGACAGGTTGTGCGGCGAATTCACCGGTTACGTCGATGATTTCGTCGTCCAACGGGGGGATGGGGCGTACGCCTACAATCTGGTGGCCGTTGTCGATGATCACCATCAGGGCGTGTCCCAGATCGTTCGCGGCGATGATCTGCTCGATTCGACCCCGCGACAGGTCTACCTGCAGCAGCTTCTCGGATACGAGACCCCGGAGTATATTCACGTGCCGCTCGTCCTCAACTCGGCAGGGAAAAGACTCGCGAAAAGGGATGGTGCGGTCACCCTTGACGAACTTCACCGGGAAGGTTGGAGCACGGGGGAAGTCTTCTCCCTCATCTCACAATCCCTCGGTATCCACAGCGGCACCAGTGCAGAGTTCCTTGAGCAGTTCTCGCTCGACCTGATCGGCCGTGAGCCCTGGATCTTTGATCCGCTGGCGCGGAAGTCCAGGTCTGAAGAGTGAGAGTCTCGCCCGTTGACCGCATGTGGAGGAATTGCCGGTGGGTGGAAAGGGCTGTGGGCACCGGACGGCCCGCAGAGCCCCCGGTGCCGACAGCGCTGGTCTAGGGAACGAGGATTCCGCGACCGACCAGTCGACCGTTGTCGAGGTCGTTGATCGCATCCGCATATGCGCCGAGCTCGTACACTGACGTGTGGAGCGAGATCTTGCCCTCTGCCGTCAATGTCATGAGCTGGACGAGATCGTCGTAGGTTCCCACGAGGTTGCCGATCACATTGATCTCCCGGGAGATGATCGAGAGGGTCTCGATCTTGACCATTCCGCCGTAGCCGATGACGTAATAGTCTCCCTGGTTGCGGATAAGGTTCGGGCCGAGAAGCTCCATTCCCATCTCCGCGATGAAGTCGAGGACGACGTGTGCGCCTCCACCGGTGATCTCATGCACCTGCTTGATGATCGCTTCCGTATCATCCGTTGCGAGGACGGTGTGATGAGCGCCGAGACTGCTGGCCAGTTCCAGGGCCGCCTCAGACTTGTCGATGACAGTGATCTGGGCGGGGGTGAGTGCCAGGAGGGACTGGATGCCGATGTGGCCGAGGCCTCCCGCTCCCATGACGACCGCGTGAGTGCCGGGATGCAGCGCCGGAATAGTCTTCCGAACAGCGTGGTATGCGGTGAGGCCAGCATCGGCCAGTGCCGCAATGTCGCGAGGCTGGAGCTTCGGGTCAAGCTTCACAACCGCACGAGCATTCGTCAGCATATACTCCGCCATCCCGCCCTCGGCGTTGAGCCCGGGGAAAGATGAGTGTGAACAGTGGGAGTCGTTGCCACGCCGACATTCGGGGCAGAGCCCGCACGTGACGAGCGGGTGCATGATGACCGTGTCGCCGACCTCGACGTTCGAGACGGCGGAACCGACAGCGTGGACCCAGCCAGCGTTTTCGTGGCCGAGGATATAGGGCAGGGTAGGGTTCTGGATCGGATCCCACTGCCCTTCGATAATGTGCAGGTCGGTGCGGCACAGGCCAGCCGCCCCGACCTTGACGATGACATCCCACGGACCGGTGATCACCGGTTCCGGAACGTCATCAAGGTGAGGCATCTCATGGTATTTGTGGATTCGTACTGCTTTCATAACAATCCTTCGTCATTGGAGGAGTATGTGTCCGTTGAGACTACGTCCGTATGATCCACGACACAAGGGGTCTGACCTGCAGTGACGCCTCGGTGGAGTGCTGTGGTGTGCAGAGGCGTGTGGGCACGCGCTCGGAAAACCGCGCGCATGTGTGCGCAAGATCTCACTCCTCTGTCGGAACGTCCTGGAGGATTTGTCAGATGTTTGTGTCACTTTGGCAGTATCGTGCCGATTCGCAACAGGCTAGTGTTGGTTCCACTACGTCTCGGACTCTCGCAAAGGAGTGGTCGATGTCCTCGTCCAAAGGTCATGATCGCCGGAATTCCGGTGGCTACGACTTCGGTGGCTACGTCCCCGGAGCCGATTACACGCCCCGCCCCCGCCCCAAATGGCAGGCTCTCGTCGCAGTTCTTCTCATCGTCGGACTCGTCGGCTTCTCAGCCTTCCTCATCTGAGACCATCACCCCCGGACCGGCATGAGCCGGTCCGTTCTCATGCCAGCCGGCGTTCGAGGAACTGGAAGATCAACGCGAGGCTGAGAGCGCTCTGTTCAGCATCCGCAGCACCGGCATGGCCGCCTTCGATGTTCTCGTAATACTCCACGTCGTGCCCGCACTCCTCGAGCAGGGCAACGAACTTTCTGGCGTGACCGGGATGGACGCGATCATCCTTCGTCGACGTCATGACAAGGATCGGGGGATACGATCCGCCCGCCGATACGTTGTGATACGGGGAATAGGCCTGGAGGAACTCCCAATCGTCAGTATCCGGATTGCCGTACTCATCCATCCAGGACGCCCCCGCAAGGAGATGCGAGAACCTCTTCATGTCGAGCAGCGGAACCCGGCACACAATCGCACCGAACAGCTCCGGATACGTCGTATACATGTTGCCCATGAGCAGGCCGCCGTTCGAACCGCCGATCGCGGCCAGGCGGTCCACCGTCGTCACCCCAGTCGCCACGAGATCAGCCGCAACGGCCGCGAAATCGGCATAGGCGCGATGACGCCCCTCCTTGAGAGCGGCCTGATGCCATGACGGGCCGAACTCCCCGCCGCCGCGAATGTTCGCAACGGCATACACGCCCCCCTTCTCAAGCCAGCCCTTGCCGTAGGTGCCCGCGTAGCCGGGCGTGCGGGAGATCTCGAAACCCCCATATCCGTCCAGGAGGCAGCGGGCAGGCGCCCCGCCGTCAATCGCCTCCCGCGCGCCGACAAGGAAGTAGGGAACCCGTGTTCCGTCAGCAGATACTGCCCACCGCTGACGTACGACCATTCCGCTCGCGTCGAAACGTTCCGGTGTCGAACGCACCTGCGCAATATCGAGTCCGTCCTTCGACGCGGAACCATAGAGCAGTGTCGTGGAAGTGAGGAACCCCGTCGTCGTCACCCACACGTCGTCGCCGCGCTCGCGGTCGACAGCGCTCACGCCGATCGAATCGAACTCGCCCAGGTCGGGATGGAGCTCTGTCACCTCCCAGGTGTCGATGGCGGCGAAGTAGACGCGGCTGCGAACGTTGTCGAGCGTGGTGAAGACGATCCCCGATTGGAGCTCGGTCAAGCCCGCCAGGGAAGCGTGCGGAGTGGGAGCGAAGATCGTCACGACACGGTCGGCCACCGGGCCCGTGAGAGCATCCGCATAGGGCAGGGCAAGGAGCGAGCCGGCCGCGAAGGTTGTGCCGTCGAGGTGCCAGTCGTATCGCAGCTCGAGGATCGCCCAGTCTTTCACCATGCCGACGCCCGCGCTGTGCGGCAGGAGGATCTCGGTCAGCTCGAGAGTCTCCTCATCCACTTCGTAGAGGATCGTGTTGCGGAAGTCTGTCGCCCGTGCGGCAAAGGTCCTCTCGTAGCCGGGGGTGAAGTCGTGCGATGCGGAGACGACGATATCTTCCCGCTCGCCTTCGAGAATAGTGGGAGCGTCGGCGATGCTCGTGCCGCGTTTCCATAGTCGAACCGATCGCGGATATCCCGAGTCGGTGAGGGAACCGGCCCCGAAGTCGCGTGCCACGAGGACGGAATCGTTCTCGGTCCACGACATGGAACCCTTCGAGGCGGGTGCCGAGTATCCGTCGTCGAGGAAAGAGCGTGTCTCGAGGTCGAACTCCCGCACCACATTCGCATCAGAGCCGCCGGGTTTGAGGGTGATGAGTGCCCTGTCGAAGTTGGGCCGGCGAAGGTTCGCGCCGCCGAACACCCATGACTCTCCCTCGGCCGCCCCCAGCGCATCAATGTCGAGGAGGACGTCCCAGACGGGCTCGGACAGGTAGTCCTCGAGGGTCGTGCGGCGCCACAGCCCTCGGGGGTTGTTGCCATCCGTGTGGAAGTTGTAGATATAGCCGCCGCGGAGGGTGCCCAGATCGAGCTTGTCTTTCGCGGAGAGGATGTCGAACAGTTCCGACTTCGCGGTGTCGAAGCCGCTCCCACCATAGGATTCGAGCGTCCGATCAGTCCTCGCCATCACCCACTCGAAGGTCGTTTCAGTCGAATCTTCCAGCCATATCCGCGGATCCATCATGACGCCAGTCTAAGGGAATCTTCCCCTATGCACTGTGCCCGGCCATGAGGCCGGGCACAGTGGGCAAAGTCAACGGTTACTCGGTACCGACCTGCTTGTCGATCGAATCCCGGACTCCTGAAATCTTGTCGTGATGCTCGGCGCCAGCCTTCGACTTAGCGAGAGCCTCAGCGCGATCCAGGGCCTGATCAGAGACCTGCTCGGCCTTCTCAGAGTTCAACGCTTCCTTTGCCTTGTCAAAAATACTCACTAGGCCTCCTTCCGTCGGGGCTGCCGACCGAGTGATCAGCATTGATGACAATGTACTCCGCAGACGCGCCCACTGCCAGTGAAACAGTCCTTTCGCAAACCACATCTTTATAGGCGCATATGCGGGACTTTGGTTCCAGAGTGACCGCATATGCCGTGTAAGCTAGCGGCTATGTCAGAATATCGGGTGAAAGATGTGGCGCGTCTTCTCGGCGTCTCGGACGATACGGTGCGTCGCTGGGTCGACGATGGCTCCCTCCAAGCGCGGAAAGACGGAAATCGGATTCGCATTGCCGGCACCTCTGTCGCTGCTCTCGCTCTTGCTCTTGCAGAGGGCAAGGCGGCTGGTGACCACGAGGTGTCGACACGGAACGAGCTTGCCGGGATCGTGACACGAATCCAGATGGACGGGGTGATGGCGCAGGTTGATCTCCAATGCGGGATCTACCGGGTTGTCTCCCTCATCTCCGCCGAGGCGGTGCGGGAGATGAACATCGAGGTCGGCTCCCCGGCAACCGCCCTGATCAAAGCAACCAACGTATCGATCAAGTCGGAGACCCTCTCATGAAAAAACTCAGCATCCTCCTCCTGGCGGGGCTCACGCTCACAGCATGCTCCAGTGCGGGAGACAGCACCGAGGGGGAGCGTGACACCACCGTCATGGTCGCCGCCTCCATGTGCGATCTCGCCGAAACCGTGGCGGGAGAGATGTCGGGCGTGACGACTGTCTGTTCAGGGTCCGCCGATCTTGTCGCCCAGATCGAGGCGGGCGCCGCTGCCGATATCCTCGTGACCGCGAACCAGAAGACGGCAGATCAGATCATCGACGCAGGACGCGGCACGCAGCTCGATGTCATCGCCGCGAACGAGCTCGTTCTCGTCGTCCCCGCGGGCAACCCTGCGGGTGTGACCGGTTTCGACGAGTCGATGAATGCGTCCGATCTCGTCGTGTGCGCTCCGCAGGTGCCGTGCGGCGATGTGTCGTCGCAGCTCGCCGAGCTCAACGGCCTCACGCTGACCCCGGTGTCCGAGGAGCAGTCCGTGACCGACGTACTCGGCAAGATCGTGTCGGGACAGGGCGATGCTGGCCTCGTCTATCGCACGGACGCGAACAGCGCGGGCGATGCTGTCGAGATCATCGATATTCCCGGCGCAGGCGAAGTCCCCAACACGTATCCCCTGCTCGTCATCGACTCGGACTCGGCGGATGATGCTGAGCAGGCGTGGATCGACGCCTTCACAACGGGTGCCGGCAGGCAGCGGATGATCGATAGCGGGTTCACGACACCGTGATGTGGAAGACTGCTGGTGCACCGCCCCGATGGATCATGATCGGGGCGGTTCTCGCCGTTCTGGCCCTCTGCCTCCCGATCGCCGGGATGCTGATCGACATGCCCTGGGCAGATGTGCCGAGGATCCTCAGCTCCGACGTGGCGCTGGCTGCTTTGGGTGTTTCCCTGCGCACGGTCGCTGTCTCCACGATCATCTGCGTGGTGCTCGGCGTCCCCCTTGCACTCCTCATGTCCCGGACGACGAGCAGGTGGGGAGAGGTTCTGCGTGTGGCCGTGACAATCCCCATGGTGCTGCCCCCGGTGGTTGCGGGTCTCGCCCTGCTGTCCACGTTCGGAAAGCGCAAGCTTCTCGGCGAGCAGCTCTCTCTTCTCGGCATCGATATCGCCTTCACTGCTACCGCGGTGGTGATGGCCCAGGTTTTCGTTGCCATGCCGTTCCTTGTCACCTCTCTCGAAGCCTCCCTCCGCTCGAACAGGTCCTCCCACGCGCAGATCGCCGCCACTCTCGGTGCCTCTCCCAGCTACGTGCTGTTCCACGTCACGTTTCCGATGATGATGCCGGCACTCGTGTCCGGGACAGCTCTGGCGGCGGCCCGCTGTCTCGGCGAGTTCGGGGCAACCTTGACGTTCGCGGGATCCCTCGAAGGGACGACGAGAACGATTCCTCTCGCGATCTATCTGCAGCGCGAAGTCGACCCGGACACGGCCCTGGCGCTCGCCCTCGTGCTCCTCGTCCTCGCCGTCCTCGTCGTCTCCGTGACAGCCCGCGGGCGGAAGGTGGCACGATGATCTCCCTCCATGCCTCCGTGGCCCAGCGAGGCCTGACCTTCGATCTTGATCACGGCCAGGGCCGGACCCTGGCCATCATCGGCCGCAACGGGTCAGGAAAGTCCTCCCTTATCGGGCTGCTCGCGGGACTTCTCGTCCCTGATCCGGGCGGCACCCTTGTCCTTGACGGTGTGACGGTGGCGGGGCCCCAGTGGGTGCCCCCGCACCGCCGCCCCATCACCCTGCTCTCCCAGGATCCGACGCTCTTCCCTCACATGTCGGCACTCGACAATGTGGCTTTCGGACTGCGGGCGGCTGGCATGGCGAAGAGCGAAGCGCGGGAGCGTGCCCGGGTGGGCCTCGACGGAGTCAGTATCGGGCACCTGTGCGACCGGTTGCCGCATCAGCTCTCGGGTGGTCAGCAGCAGAGGGTTGCTCTCGCCCGCGCCATCGCCGTAGAGCCCTCGATCCTCCTGCTCGATGAGCCGCTGGCCGCCATGGACGTGGGGGCAGCGGTCGAGCTCCGTGTTCTCATCAGGCAGGCCCTGGAGGGGCGTACGGGAGTCGTCGTCACGCACGACATCGGCGACATTCGTGCCTTCGCGGACGATGTGGCCGTGCTCGCAGACGGCCGGGTCGGTGACTATGGTTCGGTTGATGAGCGCATGGGCGACGAGAATTCGCTCCTGCGCCGCTACTTCCTCGGCTACTGACGAATCCGCCCGTCAGTGACAAGCGTTCGCGTGAGTCTAGGGGCAGCAGGCTAATCGGATGGTGCGGCGGCCTCCCTCGCGCACTCCACCTCATCCCACGTGTCGACGTCGTTCGCTGCCGGGTTGGGCCCGAGAACTGTCACCGTGAGGGCGCCGAGAACAGCGCGGACGGGCAGGTTCACGAGCCCACCCTCATTCTGCAGTTCGGCCACTCTTGCGCGTACCGCAGATGTGGAATAGAGACCTGCTAAGTATTGGGTGCGTACCCCGCCGAAGCACACGCCATCACCCTCGAACGAATCGATGAGAACCGGTAATCCGCTGGCGATGAAAGGAATGTCGCAGGAGAGGATGAAGAGGCGATCGCCGGTCACGTGAGCCAAGCCGGCACCGATCCCCGCGGCAGGCCCGGAGTGCGGGGGATCCTCAACCGTTCTCTTCAGGTCTGTTTGAGCATGCCCGACGACAACGATGTTGTCTCTGGGGACGCCCACCTCCTGGCAGGCATTCGTGACATGCGTGAGCATCGTGTCGGCCCCGACCGTGACGTCTCCCTTGGAGGCACCGCCGAGGCGGGTTGCCCTGCCGCCAGCGAGGACGATCGCGCCGATCATGGGCGAGTCCACGTGCCTGATCGGCCCCCCGATTTGGCGATGATGCGGCAGCTGGTGATCTCAGCCGACCGGTCCACGCCCTTGATCATGTCGACGATGGCGAGAGCCGCGATGGTGACGCCCGTCAGTGCCTCCATCTCAACCCCGGTGATATCGGCCGTGCGGACCGTGACCGAGATGTCGACGCCATGGTCCTCGATGGAGAGGTCGACCGTTGCCGCATGGAGTGCGATCGGGTGTGCGAGGGGCAGCAGGTCCGGTACCCGCTTGGCGCCCGCAATCCCGGCGATCCGTGCGACGGCGAGAACATCCCCCTTGGGCACGGTGCCGTCCCGGAGGGCTGCGATGACATCGGGGGAGCAGGTGACGGTGCCGACCGCGGTTGCCTCCCGCACAGACGGCGTCTTTCCGGACACATCGACCATGTGAGCGTCACCGCTCGACGTCAGGTGAGTAAATTTCACAGCCACCACACTTTCACAGCGTCGCCTTCGGCGATCTCGTCAACATCCGCGGGAACGTATGCGAGTCCGCGAGTCTTCATGAGGGAGTACACGAGGTGGGATCCGGACCCGCCCGACGCGGCAGGTACCACGAAACCGTTCTCGGCCACGACGGGCATGAACTGAGCCCTGCCCTCCGGGGTTCTCCAGGATGTGCCCGTCTGCCATGTCTGCCAGGGAATCGTCGTGTCGCGCATGCCCGCCAGGGTGGCGATCATGGCCTCCCCATAGACTTTCATGGAGACGAACACGGAGACGGGGTTGCCGGGAAGGCAGACGATGGGGATCTGGCGGCCTGCGAGAGCGACAAGGCCGGAGCCCTGTGGTTTGCCGGGCTGCTGGGCCACTGACACGAAGTCGACGCCGCGGCTGCGAAGGTGCTCTTTGACGACGTCGAAGGCTCCCGCGGAGACGCCGCCGGTCGTGATGAGGCCGTCAAGGTAGGCGCCGTGCTTCTCGAGGGTGGCTGCGAGGTGGGCGGGATCGTCCGAGGACGTGGAGAGAACAACGTCTTTCCCGCCCGCGGCACGCACCATGAGGCGGACAAGCGTGGAGTTCGAGTCGGGGATCTGTCCCGGCAAGAGGCTCTCCCCGGGCCTGCGCAGCTCCGAGCCCGTCGACAGGATCCCGATGACGGGCTTCCGGTGGACGCAGACATAGCCGTGCCCGATCGATGCGAGGGCGGAGAGCTGGGTGGGACCCAGCCGAACCCCGGCCTCGAGGGCCAGCTCGCCCGCAGCGATGTCTTCCCCTGCCATGCGCACGTTCGCACCTGTGGATGCGGTCTCGAGGAAGGTGACCTCCTCGGGAGCTTCCGAGGCCATGTTCTGGCCAGCATTCTCCGTCTTTTCAACCTGGATGACGGTATCTGCGCCTGAGGGCAGGGGGGCGCCCGTCATGATCCTCATCGCGGTGCCAGGCTCCAGCTCGGGGACATCGGTCCGACCGGCCGGGATATCGGCGCTCACCCGCAGCGTCACGGGAAGGTCGGCCACGTCATCCGCGCGCACCGCGAACCCGTCCATGGCCGAGTTGTCGAAGGGCGGGACAGCGAAGCGGGCAAAGATCGGCTCCGCCGTCACCATGCCGTCTGCGGCGTGCAACGGGAGAGTCTCCGTCGACACGGGCGAACCGAGGGACAGAACATGCTCCCGGTACTCGTCGAAACTAATCACTGTGCGCCTTCCACCTGAAAACCAGCGGCCTGCCATGCGTCCAGGCCACCACTAACATTAATGCCCCTGATCCCGACACGCGCGAGGGCCTCGACGGCGCGGGCGCTGCGGGCACCTGCCTTGCAGTGCACGTAGACGGGCTGCTCGCCCGCGGCGAGCTCGGGATGTGCGAGAAGCTCGGACAGCACGATGTGCTCCGTGCCGGGCAGGTAGGCCGCCTCGCGCTCCTCGTTCTCGCGAACGTCGAGGATGCGGACGCCGTCCTCTCGGAGCTTCCTGAACTCGACGATGTCGACCTCGGGCACCTTGGGGGCCGAGCAGTAGGGGAGGAGATCCTGGGCGGAGATCGGCTCGGGCCGAGGCAGCGGGCGCGGGGAGAACGGAACCGTATAGATCTCCGCCTTGAGCGTGTCGACCACCATGACGCGGCCGATCAGGGGCGTGCCGATCCCGCAGATCAGCTTGACTGCCTCCGTTGCCATGATCGTGCCGATCTGGCCGGGCAGGGCGCCAAGGACCCCGACGTCGCCGCAGGAGGGCACATCCCCGGGCGGGGGCGGGGAGGGGAACAGGTCCCGCAGGCTCACCCCGTCGGGGCCGGGTGCGCCTGCCGCGACGGCTCGTTCACCCGTCCAGAAGACAGAGACCTGACCGTTGAACTGGAGGATCGACCCCCACACTTCGGGCATGCCGAGACGCGTGCAGGCCGCTTCGACCAGGTAGCGCGTCTGGAAGTTGTCTGTCCCATCCATGACAACGTCATACTCGGAGAAGATCTCGTCAATGTTCTCGTCGGTGAGACGGCACTGGTGTTGGATCACCTGGACGTCAGGGTTGAGCGCAGTCAGAGCATCGGCCGCGGACTGGGCCTTGGGGGTGCCGACGCCAGCGTCCGTATGGAGGACCTGCCTGTGCAGATTGGAGCGATCAACGCGATCATCGTCGATGACGCCGAGCGTTCCCACGCCCGCCGCCGCGAGATAAAGGAGGGAGGGTGAACCGAGTCCGCCCGCACCGATGGCGAGAACCTTCGCATTCTTCAGCCTGCGCTGCCCGATGTCCCCGATCTCGGGGAGCATGAGGTGGCGGGAGTATCGGACGGTCTGTTCCGGGGTCAGCACGGGGCCGGGTTCGACGAGAGGAAGCATAAAGGTGATTCTACTCGTCCCGTCGTGTCCGATTTGTGGGACTACCGTCGTATTGTATCTTTCCGCGGGAGGGTAGGATGAGCGGGTGATTAGCGCCCATGTCCTCACCGTCTCGGACCGATGCTCCAGCGGTGATAGAGAAGACCTGTCCGGCCCCCTGGCCACCGCCCTCCTCGGCGGGTGGTCCGTCGACGTGACCGACACTCGGATCATCCCCGACGGCGCGGATTCCGTCCGCACCGCGATCGAGGAATCGGTCCGGGCCGGAGCCCGCGTCATCGTGACCACCGGCGGGACCGGGATCTCGCCCCGCGACGAGACGCCGGAGGGAACACTCCCCCTCATGTCGAAACGCCTCGACGGGATCGAGTCCCTCATCAGGCAGGCCGCGAAGAACGCCCCCGCGGCCCCGCTGTCCCGTGCCCTTGCCGGCATCGTCACCGTCGATGGTGTCGACGCGTTCGTCGTCAACGCGCCCGGATCGCGCGGCGGTGTCACCGACACGATCAATGTCATCGGCCCCCTTCTCGACCACATCGTCGATCAGCTCGAGGGAGGCGATCACCCGGTTCCGCACGTCTCCCACGATCACGGCGGCCACGTATCGGCCCTGGAGGTGCCCGCCGCGCACCATCATGGAGCGAAGGTGACCCCCACAGCGCATGCTCGTGCGACGTGGGAAGCGCAGCATGCCGCAGAGCATCCCGATCACGATGCTGACGTCGTCTATGCGACCGTCACGGATCAGCCGATCGACATGGATCGTCTCGTCGCACTCGTCGAGCGTCCCGAGGCTGGAGCGGTCCTGACATTCACGGGGATCGTCCGCAACCACGACGCCGGCAGGTCGGTCAACTCCATCGACTACGAGGCGCACCCGGATGCTGACAAGGTTGTCGCCCGTGTCGCCCACCAGGTAGCGGAAGCCTCCGGCTGTCTCGCGATCGCCGTCGTCCATCGCTCCGGGCACCTCGACGTGGGCGATCTGGCCCTGGGTGCGGCCGTCTCGGCCGCCCACCGAGTGGAGGCCTTTGCCGCTCTCAACGAGGTTGTCGAACAGGTGAAGCTCCAGCTTCCCGTGTGGAAGAAGCAGCAGTTCCCAGACGGCACCCACGAGTGGACAGGCTCCGCCTAACCACAGTCCCTTGAAGCACCTATCCGGATTCTGAACGAACTGATCCCCACCCTGAGGGTGGGGATCAGTCTAGAAGCGTGCCCCGGGGGGCTTGGGTACGCCCTCGGGCCATCGCACGCCGAACGGGTTGTCGCGGGTTGCCGCGCACGTCGTGCAGAGCGTTCCGCCCTGACGGAGCGGGAAGAACGTCTTGCACCGTTCGCAGCGAACGGTGGGCACCGTTTCGAGCGGACGGCGGGATCGGCCCCCGAGCCTCGTCTGCCACGACAGGGTGCCATCGTTGGAGAAAGCATCCGCGGGACACAGCTCGATGCAGTCCCCACAGCCCACGCACTTCCCGTCGTCCATCGCCAGCGTCGTGATCCGGCGATCCGGTCCCGTCTCGAGGTGGCTGAGCTCAAGAGCGTCAGTCGGGCAGGTCTTCACGCACACCCCGCACGCGGTACATCCGCTCACATGCAGGAGCAGTCCAGGCCCGGGAATGTCCGCAAGGGCGGCACTGTCCACACCCTCCGCGGTCAGCAGCTGCTTGAGTGCCAGCCGTTCCCGATCGGGGGCAAGCATTCCCTCGTCCGGCAGCGGCTTCTCTGATCGGCCGAGGCCGAAGAGATCGCGGCGCGAGTGCGGCACATCGTCCGAGCCGAACGATTCGCGGGGCTTCACCGCGCACACCCCGAGGCGCACGCGGTCGATACTCGCGGCCGCGAGCGTTGCCATCAGCCCCGTCAGGGGGCCGGGATCCCCGTGGAGGTAGATGATCGTGGCACCGAGTTCGAGCGATTCGAGGATCTCGTGGGTGGGCACCTCCGCCAGGGGCCCGGCAAGCATGATCGCTGGGATCGTCTTCTCCGCCACGAGCGGTTCCACACCCTGATCGATGAGAGCGATCGGGCCGGGCTCGTTGGCTCGGAGCCAGGAGTGAAGGAGGCGGAGTGTGGTCATTGGGCCTCGGAGTAGGCGGTGATCGCCCCGAGCGAGAGATACATGATGCCGGAGTAGAAGCTCGTATCAGCGGCCTCGGCGGCCGTCTCGAGCATCTGCGGCGCCCACTCCATGATGTGCTGCGTCATGAAGACGGCACCGATGCCGTAGTAGCGGGACGCGTCTGTCGTCGATCCCTGGTCGAGAGCATCGAGGCTCCGCAGGCAGGACTGGGCGATGAAGTTGAACTCGAGGCCGATGTGATCATCGGGCTCCTGGTTGAGCTTGGGCGCCTGCAGGCCGAGCTTCCGGTACTCGGCACGGACCTCGAGTGTTTCCGTGTCGAAGACGAGGCGGTCCTGGTTGCGGTGCACGGACTCGTAGGGGGGAACCTTCGCGCCGGCCGTCACGCCGTACAGAAGGTTGTGGTCGCGGCGGATCTCCGCAACGGTCTCGCCCTTCTCGAACGAGGCCCGAATCTGGTCGAGGCCGAACTGGGTGTCACCCGTCGCCTCGAGCGGCCACTCGTCGAGGAGCTCGTTGAGCTGATCGAGGGTCTCCTGATCGGGGGACTGCAGGTGGAGTCGACCGAGCGTCGCGAACGCTGCAGCGAGACGGTCGAGCGATTCGGGCGATGGTAGTGAAGGGTTCACGTTTCTCCTTAGAAGGGGGTTCTGCGTTAAGTCTAGCGTCGTGGAAGAATGAGGGCATGACGCCCATGAAAGGTAGGAATAATGGCAAATACTGATAATCCGGAGAAGATGGAGGCGATGCGGAACTGGCTCGGAGCCGTTGCGGAAGAGCTCAACATCGCACCGGAGGTCATGGCCGAGGTGGAGAGCCCGCTCCTTGGCCTTATCGGCCAGATCGCGCACGGCCCGTCCCGTCCGGGAGCGCCGCTCACCGCGTTCCTCATCGGCCTCGCCGCGGGGCGCGGCGATGGTCGGGCAACCGATCTCGTCGCCCAGATCAAGACACTCGTCGCGGAGTATCAGCAGGGCTGAGGCTGAGCAAGCATGAAGGGCGGCACCGATCGGTGCCGCCCTTCATCGTGACAGGACTACATGCCCACGCGGAAGAGCGTGTCGTAGTGGATGGAGCGGCCCATGAACTCGGAGACCGTTGCGAGTGCGAGAGCCGAGACCATGAGGATCATCATCGTGTTGGGGCTCTTGAACTCCTGGTTCGCGGTCTTGAACGTGAACACGGAGAGGAGGATGGCGGCGATGCCGAGGAGGGCGAGGCGGACGAGGAAGAACCCGGACTCGTATTCCTGAGCGGCAAGCTGCGCTTCAGCCACGCCGTTGGCGAGGTTGAGGACGTGGAAGATGTAGCCGATGAAGATGGCGACACCGATGACGACCGATGCGACCGAGACCCAGCGGACGATCGTCACGCCAGCCTGAGCATCCTTCGAGGTTGCCTTGAGGGGCGTCCGTGCCATTGTCGCGGCCTGGGTGCGGGTCTTCTCAAGAAGGCCGACAGAGCCGCCGGACGGAGCCGGGGTATCAACCGGAGCATCCGTCGCCTTGAAGCGGAGCGACATGTGGATGAGGATCGCGGCACCGACAGCCAGGGCGCCCAGCAGGAAGGTTGTGGCGAAGAACTGGAACGGGACAGCCCACGTGTTCCATGCGGGAACCGTCACGAGTGTCGCGTAGATCATCGACATCGAGTAGACGAGGGCAAGGCCGACGACTGCCGCGGCGCCTGCGATGATCTGGCGGACCGCGTGGGTGCCGATCTTGAACCACTGCATGATGGCGAAGAGGAAGCCGAGTCCGGCGAAGCCGACACCGAAGATGATCTCGCGGGACAGCCAGGATGTATCCCAGTTGCGAACCACGTTGAGAACGTTCGTCACGTCATTCATGTGGAACATGGAGGCGATGAGGCCGAACACGAGTGTCGGACCGATCGCGTAGATCGCGGGATCCGTGACGCGTTCGATCGTGTCACGACCGAACCGGGGAATACCGAACAAGTTGATGACGCCGAGGGCGACGAAAGCGCCGACGCTGAGTTGCGCCAGGACCGTGAAGATGATCATTGGCAGTTCATGGAGATTCATTAGATTTCCTTCGGGTTCGCAATGGCGCCGGTGCTGGAGTCCCACGTCTGGGCATCGCGGTGCGGGTTGATCACAAGGCGCGGCTGGGTGAGCGACGGGTCGGGCAGCGGAGCAATGTTGTTCGTCGTGCCGTATTCTTCGCGGAGTTCATCGATCGGACCCCAGTCGAGTGCGCGCGACGGGCATGCCGCCACACAGGCCGGATCCTGACCGGTCGACCGGTAGTCGTAGCAGAGGTCGCACTTGGTCATCTGGCCCGTGTCTGCATTGAACTGCGGTGCGGAGTAGGAGCATGCCCACTCGCAGTAGCGGCAGCCGACGCACTTGTCGGAATCGACGTAGACGGTGCCGTCTTCCCGGCGGCTCATCGCCGTCGTGGGGCAGACCTCCATGCAGATCGCATCTTCGCAGTGGTTGCAGGCGATCGACGTGTAGTACGTGAAAATGTTCGGGGTGAAGGTGTTCCCTGACTGCTGCCAGGACCCGCCCGAGTATTCGACGACGCGGCGCCAGTTGATGCCGACCGGAAGGTCGTGCTTATCCTTACAGGCGATCTGGCAGGCCTTGCAGCCTGTGCACAGAGTCTGGTCGAAGAAGAAGCCGTAGTTTGCTCCTGCTGTTATCTCAGCGGTGGCCATGATTCTTTACCTCTTTCAAGCCTTGACGACGTTGGCAATAGTGGTGTGGACGGCGTTACCCTTTGCCAGCGGCGACGGGTGGTGCGACGTGAGTGTGTTGACCGAACCGGCGATGTCGACCGGCATGTCCTGGTTTGCTTCCTTCGGGGGCTTGACCTCGGAAGCGGGCTTCGGATCGAACCATGCACCCTGGGGGATGGAGAGCGTGCCCGGAACGATGCGTTCCGTCACCCTCGCGGGGAGCTTGACGGTGCCGCGATCGTTGTAGACGAAGACCTCGTCATCGTTCTTGATGCCGCGGGCGGCAGCGTCGACCGGGTTGATCCACACGGTCTGGATGTGGGCTTCCTTCAGCCAGTCCACGTTGCCGTAGCTGGAGTGGGTGCGTGCCTTGAAGTGGTGCCCGATCACCTGGAGCGGGTACTCCTCGGAAGCGCGAGCTTCGAGTGCACCTTCCCAGGTCTCGACGAATTCCGGCAGAGCGGTCAGCTTGTCGCCGGCCAGCTCGGGGCGGAACACACCGAACTCCCACTTCTCGGCCATCGCAGCCAAGCGGTCGGAGTAGATCTCGATCTTGCCCGACGGGGTGGGGAGGGGGTTCGCTTCGGGATCCTCGCGGAAGTCTGCCAGCGCAACCGCCGGGCCCTTATCGATGCGGTAGATGCCCATCTCCTTCCACTCCTCGTAGGAGGGCAGTGCCGGCTCGGCCTCGCGGCTCTCCGAAATCATCTGCTCGAGCCACTCTTCACGGGTCTTCCCGCCGGTGAACTCGTCCTTCGTGCCGAGACGATCAGCGAGCTCGGTGCAGATGTCGAAGATCGACTTGCACTCGTAGAGCGGATCGATGGCCTGCGAGGAGATGATGCCGTATGCCATGGGGCCGCCGTTGGAGCCGGGGTGGATATCCGACTCTTCTGCGGTCGACGTGCCGGGCAGGATGTAGTCCGAGTAGCGTGCCGAGACGGTGTAGGCAATATCGCATGTGACGATGAGTTCGGCCTTCGACTCGTCCTGGAGGATCTCGACGGACTTGTTGTTGTCACCTGTCTGGTTGACGAGTGAGTTCGAGCCGTACTGGAAGACAGCCTTGATCGGAACCTCGAGGCTGACGTTCGTGGGAACGCCGTTGTCGTCGACGGGAACCTTGTGGTCCCGGACGCCCGGGGCGACCTTCTCGTACACGCCCGAGTTGAACGTGTTCATCTCCGGGCCGTGCTCGATGGCGTCGAGCCAGGAGAACACGGAGATGATCTTCTCTGTCGGGTTGATGATCTCCGTGTTGAAGGAGTTCGACAGGGGCAGGCCCTGTGCGCCCTCGCGGGCGCCGGTGCCGCCGCCGGGGATGCCGACGTTGCCGGTCACTGCCGCGAGCATGAAGATCGAGCGTGCGCTGTTCTCGCCGTTGGCGTGGCGCTGCGGGCCCCAGCCCTGGGTGATCGCGGCGGGCTTGGCCGTGGCGATCTCACGAGCGAGCTGACGGATCTTCTTTGCCGAGACACCGGTGATATCGGCGGCCCATTCGGCCGTCTTCTCGATGCCGTCCTCGCCCTTGCCCTCAAGGTAGGCGCGGTAGGAGGAGTTCTTCGGGGCGCCCTCGGGGAGGGTCTTCTCGTCGAAGCCGACGCAGTACTTGTCGAGGAAGTCCTGATCCTGGAGGTCTTCCTGGATCATGACGTGAATCATGCCGGCGATAAGAGCGGCGTCCGTGCCGGGACGGAGGGCGATCCACTCGTCGGCGAGAATCGCTGCGGTCTCCGAGTAGCGGGGATCGATGACGATCGTCTTGACGCCGTAGCGCTTCTTGATGTCCTGGGTGACGAACAGCTGCCCACCGCCTGACATGCGGGTCTCGAGCGGGTTGTTGCCGAACATGACCTGAAGCTTGGAGTTCTTCACGTCATCGAAGGAGTTGCCGTTGACCCACGAGCCGTAGTGGTACGGGTAGGCCTGGGTGATCTCGGTCGTCGAGTAGTCCGAGTAGTGGTCGAGGTAGCCGCCGAAGGTGTTGAGAAGGCGGGCGAGAGGCGTGGCGTCCGGCGGCCAGGAGCAGGCCATGATGGAGCCGAGAACGCCGGTTCCGTACTGGATGTAGAACGCTTCGTTGCCGTAGCGGTTCTTGATGTCGATCATCTTGTCGGCGATCTCGTTGAGAGCCTGATCCCACGAGATCTCTTCCCACTGCTCTTCGCCGCGCTTGGTGCCTTCCTTGCGCTTCATGGGCTTCTTGAGACGGTCGGGGGAGTAGATGCGGTGGCGCTGCGAGCGGCCGCGGACGCAGGCGCGAACCTGCTGGCTGCCGAGCTCGTCAGTGCCCGTGTTATCGGCCAGGACGCGGACAACAGTGCCGTCCTTCACCTGAAGGCGCAGCGGGCATCGCGAACCGCAGTTCACTGTGCAGGCGGACCAGACCGTCTTGTCGACGCCCTCCATGCCGTCTGCAGCGGCGGCCGGTGCGGTGCCCGGCATGCCGAGATGAGCGGCGGTGGCGACGAGTGCGGCAGAGCCGCCGGCGACACCGGACCACTTCATGAAGGAGCGGCGCGATAATCCGCGCTTCACCTCGTTCTCCATAATTGTCATTGTCAACCTTCTCTTCCCAAGGGTTGGTGGATATTTTTAACGTGTTTAATTGAAGTTTTACCGCAAGAAATTGGTGCGCATGGGACTTTCGTCTGCGCCGCAGAATCTAGAAAGTTTCGGCCCAGCCGAAAACTCTCTCGATGTTGAGATAAGGCGTTTACCTGCGCAAATGCACGGAAAAGAAAGTTGCCAAAGAAACTATCGCCAGCATTGTGGCCTCTCGCTCACGGAAGAAGAAGCAACGAATTAAGCCCACTTTTCCTTGCTTAAATGGTTTTTCTCATTGGCGATCGCGCCAGAGCACCTCGTGCGGATGTCGGCCGGGACGCCGAAGGGGCGGAGGCGGCGTGTGCCGCGTCCGCCCCTGTCAGGGTTCTTCCTCTACTTCGTGTAGCGCTCGTAGAGCTCGACCTGGACGAGCGAGGTGTGCCCCGGGTTGCCCTTCGCGAGCGGCGAGGGGTGGTACTTCATGACCGTGTTGACGTTGCCGCCGACGTCGACGCCGTCCTTGTCCGGGGTGTACCAGGCGCCCTGGGGAATCGAGACGACGCCGGGTGCGATACGCGGGGTGACGCGGGCCTCGGTGCGGATCCTGCCGCGCGAGGAGAACACGTCGACGATGTCGCCGTTGCGGATATCGCGCTCCTCCGCATCGTCAGGGTTGATCCACACCATCTGCGGGTGTGCCTCGAGGTTCTTCGCGAGGTTCGCATACGACGAGTGCGTGCGGCCCTTGTAGTGGTGGGCGATGCACTGGAGCGGGTAGTCCTTGTTCGTGCGGGCCTCGAGAGCGCCCTCCCACGTATCGATGTGCTCGGGGAGCGCTGTCAGCTTGTCGCCCTCGGTGATGCCCTCGAACACCCACGTCTCCGCCATCTCCGCCAGCGGTGCCGAGTAGATCTCGATCTTCCCGGACGGTGTCATGAGCGGGTTCGCCTCGGGATCCTCACGGAAGTCCTTCATGCCGATGAAGTGGCCGTTCGGGTTGCGGAAGCGGAAGACTCCCATCTCCTCAAGCTCCTTCTCCGAGGGGAAGTCCGGGAACCCGGCCTTGGTCTCTTCGAAGAGCCACGTGCGCCATTCCTCCTGGGTCCGGCCCTGCGTGAACTCCTCTTCGATGCCGAGACGCTTCGCAATCTCCGTGCACATGTCGTACCCGGTCTTCGTGTCATAGAGGGGTTCGATGGCCTTGGCTCCCCAGATCGACCAGCCAGTATCGGAGCAGGACGCCCCGGGAATGAGGTCGTTCTCCTCGAAGTTCGTGGTTGAGGGGAGGACGATATCGCCCCAGTCGCAGCTCGGAGTCCACTGATGGTCGATGACGACGATGAACTCGCACTTCGTGTCATCCGCCAGGGTCTCCTGCGTGACGTGAACATCGTTGTGCTGGTTGATAAGAGTGTTCGAGGCGTTGACGACCATGAGCTTGATGCCGACATCAAGCTTCTCCTTGCCGCGCACACCATCGCGCACGTCCGTCATCTCCGGCCCATGGTCGATGGCGTCGATCCAGTTGAAGCAGGAGATCTGGGTCGCGACAGGCGGGGCCTCCCCGTCGAAGAGGGGGAATGCCTTGACGGGGATCGAGAAGTTGCCCTCCCGGGCGCCGTTGCCGCCGCCCGGGATGCCGATCTGGCCAATCGCCGCGGCGAGTGTGAAGATCGCACGAGCATTGTTCTCGCCGTTGGCGTGGCGCTGCACGCCCCAGCCCTGGGTGACTGCACACGGCTTGGCCGTGGCGATCTCACGGGCAAGCCTGCGAATCTTCGCCGCGGGGTAACCGGTGATATCGGCGGCCCACTCGGGGGTCTTCTCGATGCCGTCCTCGCCCTTGCCCTCAAGGTAGGCGCGGTAGGAGGAGTTCTTCGGGGCGCCCTCGGGGAGGGTCTTCTCGTCGAAGCCGACGCAGTACTTGTCGAGGAAGTCCTGATCCTGGAGGTTCTCTTCCACCATGACGTAGATGAGGCCGGCCACGAGGGCGGCGTCCGTGCCGGGGCGGATGGGAACCCACTCGTCCCCGACGTCAACGGCCGTTTCCGAGTAGCGCGGGTCAACGATGATGGTGCGCACGCCGTGCTCGCGGCGAATCTTCTGGACGACACCGAGCTCGCCGCCGCCTGACATGCGGGTCTCGAGCGGGTTGTTGCCGAACATGACCTGAAGCTTGGAGTTCTGTGCGTCCTCGAGGGAGTTCGATGCCATCCAGCCGCCGTACTGGTACGGGAACGCTGCCGTGATCTGGGCGGTCGAGTAGTCGCCGTAGTAGCCGAGGTAGCCGCCATAGCTGTTGAGCAGGCGCGGCCACGTGCCGCGCTTCGTGATGTTGCCGCCCGTCGAGCCGGAACCGTAGTGGTACCAGATCGCCTCGTTGCCGTAGGTGTCCTTCACCCTCTTCATGTTGGAGGCGATCGTGTCGAAGGCTTCCTCCCAGGAAATCTCCTCCCACTTGCCCTCGCCGCGCTTGCCCGTGCGCTTCATCGGCTTCTTGATCCGGTCGGGGGAGTAGATGCGCTCGCGCTGGTTGAGTCCGCGCACACAGGCGCGGATCTGAAGATCGCCCAGCTCATCCGAGCCCGTGTTGTCCGGGAGGACGCGCACGACGGTGCCGTCCTTGACCTGGAGGCGCAGCGGGCATCGGGACTGACAGTTCGCCAGGCAAGCGTTCCAGAAAGTGCCGTCAACCCCTTCCATGCCATCCGCGGCGGCCGCGGACATCGTGCCCGGCATGCCCAGGTGGGCGGCCGTGGCGACCAGGGCGGCTGAACCGCCGGCAATGCTCGACCATTTCATGAACGAACGGCGAGAGACCTCGCGGTCAATAACAGGGGAAGTCATCGTGGCTCCTTCTTTGTGTGGCTTCACCCAAGAATCTGACAAATACACAACCTGCTACCGGGCTAAAGGTCCCACGACAAATCGTGCCAACGGGGAGTAATGGGGCGTTGAAACGGCGGATTTCCACGGTTTAGTCGAGACAAAGTCATCGTGCCCGTCCGTAGCGGCGTCCCGAGGGCAGTTTTCGGCGAACTCCCAGGAATATGGTCAGTCCACCCTTGGGTAAATGGAATACCGGGGCGCTATGCCCCGGTATGTCCGTTATGTGTGCTCGTGGCCGAGTCGGGTCAGCCGGCCGCTATGCCTTGACCACCTGGACGAGGTTGGTGTGCTGCGGGTTGCCCTTCGAGAGGGGAGAGGCGTGGATCTTCGTCAGCGTATTGATGCAGCCACCCTGATCGATACCGTCCTTGAGGTCGTACCATGCGCCTTGGGGAACGGAGATGACACCGGGAACGATACGAGGGGTGACGAGCGCGGGGGAGGAGATGCGGCCGCGATCGTTGAACACCTCGATGAGGTCTCCGTTGGCGATGCCGCGGGCGGCGGCGTCCTCCGTGCTGATCCAGATCCGCTGCGGATGCGCCTCGACGGTCCAGTCGATCGTCGCATAGGAGGAGTGGGTGCGGCCCTTGAAGTGGTGCCCGATGCACTGGAGGGGATACGTCTCGTTCGTGCGCGCCTCTTCCACGCCCTCCCACGTGGGAACGTACTCAGGAAGCGGGATGAGAACATCGCCCGGCAGCGGGTTGGGGAATTCCCATTCCTCCGCCATCTCAGCCAGCTGCTGGGAGTAGATCTCGATAAGCCCCGACGGGGTCTCCAGCGGGTTCGCTGCGGGATCTTCGCGGAAGTCGCGGTTGGCGACGAACGTGCCCTCCGGGTTGTTGATCCGGAACACGCCCTTCTCCCTGAACTCCTCTTCCGACCACAGATCGGGAACGGCCGCACGAGTCTCCTCGATCAGATGGGAACGCCATTCCTCCTGCGTGCGCCCCTCCGTGAACTCGTCCTTCATCCCCATCTTCTCCGCGAGGAGAGTGCACATGTCGTAGTGCGACTTCGTGTCGTGCAGCGGGGCGATGGCCTGATCGACATAGATCGCGTACGCCGTATCGCCCGCATACTCCGATCCGATGAAGTCGACTTCTTCCGCGTTCGTCGTCGAGGGCAGCACGATGTCGGAGTACTGAGCAGACGCGCACATGTGCGTATCGACCGTGACGATCAGTTCGCACTTGGTCTCGTCGAGCAGGATCTCCCGCGTCGCATTGAGATCCGAATGCTGGTTCATCGTGATATTGCCGGCGATGTTGAACATCATCTTGAAGTTGGTCTCCAGAGCATCGCGTCCCTGGATGCCGTCCTTGGTGGCCGTCAGCTCCGTGCCGTGATCGATCGCCTCGCTCCACTTGAACGACGGGATCTTCGTGAGGATCGGGTTCTCTCCCCCGAACCTGGCCAGCGGGAAGGGGATCGTGCCCTCTCGGGAGCCGTTGCCGCCGCCGTTGATGCCGACATTGCCGGTCAAGAGGGGCAGGATCATGATCGCGCGGCAGCTGTATTCGCCGTTCGCCTGACGCTGGATGCCCCAGCCCTGGAGGATCGAGCAGGGCTTCGCTTCGGCAATCTCACGTGCCAGCGAACGAATACGGTCGGCGGGGATCCCGGTGATCTCCGAGGCCCACTCCGGTGTCTTGACGGTCCCGTCGGGGCCGAGGCCTTCGACGTAGGAACGGTAGGAGGCATGGGCGGGAGCACCGTCTGGCATATGGTCTTCGTCGAAACCGACGCAGTACGTGTCGAGGAACTGCTGATCGTGGAGATCCTCCGTGATCATGACGTACGCGAGTGCGGCGACGAGGGCAGCATCCGTCCCGGGAGCGATCGGAATCCACTCGTCGGCGATCGTGACCGCAGTATCGGAGTAGCGGGGGTCGATGACGATCGTGCGCACCCCGTGATCGGCCCGCGTCTTCTGGGCGCTCCACATGTTGTTTCCGCCTGACATGCGAGTCTCGACAGGGTTGTTGCCCCAGTAGATGACGAGCTTGGAGTGCTTCGAATCCGCGATCGAGTTCGATTCGAAACGCTTGCCGTACATGAAGGGCATGGAGCGGGTGATCTGGGAGGTGGAGTAGGAGCCGTACCAGCCGACGTACCCTCCCATCTGCGAGAGCAGCCGAGACCAGGAGCCGAGGATGATGTTGCCCCCGGTCACGCCCGAGGCGTACTGGTTGTAGATCGATTCCTGGCCATAGGTGCTGACGATGCGCTTGTATTCGCTGGCGATCGTCTCCATCGCCTCATCCCATGAGATCTCCTCCCACTCGCCCGCGCCCCGCAGGGTGCCGGGCTTGCGCCGCATCGGCTTCTTGATGCGGTTGGGATCGTAGACGCGGCGGCGCAGGGAACGCCCGCGGACGCAGGGACGCAGCTGGGGATCGACGATCTCGTTCGTTCCGGAGCTGTCGGGAAGCTCCCGGACAATCGTGCCGTCCTTGACCTCGAAGCGCAGGACGCAGCGCGAACCGCAGTTGACGAGACACGAGTTCCAGACAGTCTTATCCACCTCCCTGCCCGCGGGAGAGGCCGTTGCCCGAGAGGGCATGCCCAGGTGGGCGGCGGTGGCGACGAGGGCGGCTGAACCGCCGGCAACGCCGGACCATGTGACGAATGTTCGGCGGGAGACCCTGTGGTCGGTGACGGGGGACATGATGTGGCTCCTTTGACGTGTGACTCCCATCAAGGATCCGAGAGGCAAGAAGCTCAGGGTGGGAAGAACGTCCCGGGTGGGAGAGCCGTCGGACTGACCCGGATCCAGCCGCTGACGGCGATCCTCCAGGTCAGCGCAGGGCGCCCCCCTGGCCCTCGACGAGTACGGTGAACCTGGACGTCTTTAGAGCAGGTGAGACTTGCCGAAATGGGGAGGAGCAGAGGTGCGGGCGCAACGACGATGCTTCCGACCAGCCGATATCCACAAAAGCTCAACGCGGCCCCAGGAATCCCGGCACGCCGGCTGCGGTGGCGGAAACAGCAAAGGGGGACGATCACAGATCGTCCCCCTTCGCTGTTAACGGATCATCCGCCTGCGAACGGCGGGAGGACGTCGACTGTGGCGGCCGAGGGCAGGACCGACACGTCATCGGCACTGACGCCGTTGACGAGGAGAGCTGAGATGCCGACGAGGCGAGAGAACTCCCCGGGCCTCGACTGCGCCAGGTGTGAGCGGAGCTCACCCGCGGTCATGCCCTCCGGGAGGGCAACCTTCTCTCTGGGTGTTCCCGCAGCCTCAGCAACGGAAGCGAAGTAACGTATCTCGACCATCTATCCACCTATTGCACTCATGGGGCGGTCCGGTTGCAGGAAGCCCTCGTCGTCGATGCCGTGTCCGGCCTTCTTGATCCACATCGCGCCGCGCCAGCGGTCCGCGATCTCATCATCGCTCGCCCCGGATCTCATGAGGCCCATGAGGTCGACCTCTGAATCACCGAAAAGGCAGTTGCGAATCTTACCGTCTGCCGTGAGGCGCGTCCTGTCGCAGTTCCCGCAGAACGGTCTCGTGACAGAGGCAATGATGCCCACATTGCCCGCGGGGTGGTGGGGGCTTTCGGCCCGCCACAGCTCGGCGGGGGACGTGCCGCGCACGGTGTCTCCCAGCGGGGTCAGGGTGAAATCCTTCTCCAGCATCTCGAGAATGTCGCCAGCCGTGATCATGTCGCCGCGCTTCCAGGACCCGCGCGGTCCGAGCGGCATGTATTCGATGAAACGTAGCTGATAGCCGTGATCGAGGCAGAACGCGAGGAGAGGGGAAGCCTGATCGTCATTCACCCCTGGCATGAGGACGGCGTTGACCTTGACGGGGGTGAGCCCAACCTCCTGGGCGACACGTGCCCCCTCGACCGCGTCATGAAGGCGGTCTCGCCGCGTGAGTTTCGCATAGATGTCGCGGTCTACAGAGTCGATCGAGATATTGACACGATCAAGGCCGGCTTCCTTGAGGCGGGCGGCCCTCCTCGAAAGCCCGAGAGCATTCGTGGTCAGCGACAGCTCCGGCTTGAGCCCGAGATGGTTCGTCATCGCGGCGGCCTGCCCGACAATGCTCTCCAGACCCTTGCGGAGCAGCGGCTCACCGCCGGTGAAGCGGATCTCCTCGATACCGAGCTTGTCGAGAGCGATGGCGATGAGGCGGACGATCTCATCGTCCGTGAGAAGGCGATCGTTCGGAAGCGGGTCAATACCTTCCTCGGGCATGCAGTACTGGCACCGCAGATTGCACTTATCGGTCAGCGAGACCCTCAGGTCCCGCCCAACCCGACCATAGCGGTCACCGAGCAGGGGTGTGTTCGGCCGACCCGATACATCCGGCTCGTCCGAGCGCACGGACGGGATTCCAAGGGCGACGCTTCCATTCATTCCTCCAACATATTGCAGTATGTCTATTTTCTCCAGATTTGCTGGTGGAAAAGGGTGTCAGTCGCGACACGCCACAATATGGCGGCGACGTTTTGCTGGGACTTCAGTCTCGATCGGGAGAGATGGTCGTGTGACCTACCCTGCATGGAAAGATGGTGGCATGATCATTCACGAACTGAGCGCACTCGACCTTGCCCGCGCGATCGCCTCCGGGGAGGTCAGTGCGGCAGAGGTCCTCGCCCACACCCGCAGCCGGATCGATGCCTGCCCCGAGGTGGGAGCGTTCGCCCACGTCACAGCCGATCGTGCGGATAGGGAGGCAAGGGCGGCCGACCAGCGCGTCGAGGAGGGTGCCCCACTCCCGTTCGATGGTGTGCCGCTCCCGATCAAGGACGCAACAGCCGTGGCCGGCGAGCCCTGGGAACAGGGCGCCGCGATCCTCGTCGGCAACGTTGCCGAGGAGGACGAGGGCGTGGTGACGCTCCTGGCCGAAGCCGGCAGCGTCATGGTGGGAAAGACGACAGCCCCTGAGTTCAGCTTCCCGGCCTATACGGAACCGGAGATCGGCCCGCCCGCCCGCACGCCGTGGGATGTTCGACGAACGGCTGGGGGCTCCTCCGGCGGAGCGGCGGCCGCCGTCGCCGCCGGTATCGTTCCCGCCGCACACGGCTCAGATGGTGGGGGTTCCCTCCGCATCCCCTCCGCCTGCTGTGGCACGGTGGGCTTCAAAGCATCGCGGGGCGTCGTCTCTCCCGGGCCCCGCGGGGTGAGCGGTTCCGGGCTGACAACCCACGGGGTGATCACCCGCACCGTCGAGGATTCGGCTGCGCTCCTCGATGTTCTCGCACATCCCTGGCCCGGGGAGACCTACCATCCGCCCCGGGATGCTGTCCTCGAGCGGGCAGGAAGCTATCTCGCGGCAAGCAGGCAGAGCACGGGGCTGCTGAAGGTCGGCCTGCTGCTCGATCCGCTCAACGTGGGCGATGTCGACCTTCATCCAGAGGCCGAAGAGGCCGCCCTGCGCCTCGCGGGAACGCTCGAGTCTCTCGGACATTCGGTACGTACGGTTCACCGGCCCTTCACTCCCCGCGATTGGGAGGCTTTCATGCCGCTGTGGACGTCGGCTGCCGCCGCGATCCCGCTGACGGCTGAGGATGAAGGGAACGTCACGGAACTCACCAGGTGGCTGCGAGAGCAGGGGAAGAGATTGTCTGCGACGGATCTCGGATCCGCCGTCAACGCCGTGCAGGCTCTCACGCGGAAGGCGGCGCTCGGATGGGCGGACGTTGACGTCATCCTCAGCCCCACTCTCTCCGGGCCCCCTGCCTTCCCCGGAGAGCTCAAGCTCCCGGATGGTGGAGAGGACTTCGAGGCGCAGAAGCGTTTCACCCCGTGGGCCAGTACATGGAATCTGACCGGAAACGCCTCGATCAGCCTCCCCGTCCACCGTGCCGTCGTCGATGGTGTCGAGCTTCCGTTCGGGGCAATGCTCGGAGCGGTCAAGCCCGGCGGCGACGCGCTGCTGCTCTCGCTCGCATCCGATGTCGAGAAGGCGGACCCGTGGCCAAGCATCCGGGAGCCTATGGCGAGCGCGGGCTAGAGCGGCGGCCCGGTCCTGTCTGGTGCGGACGCTGTCCCGATCGGCCCTGAATCATTGCGGCCCAGGGTCCAGGGTCCGGGGATCAGGCCGGTTCAGGGGGAGCTACGGGCTGTCAGTCGAGATCTGTGACACACTCATTTCTTGAGTGGACTAGACTCAAGTTTATTTGCGTTCTATTGTGTAGATCAGAACGACATTGAGGAGTGTCATGGATAAGTTCACAACGAAGTCACAGGAAGCTATTTCTGCGGCGCTGGAGATGGCGGTGCGGGCGGGGAATCCCCAGCTCGAACCCATCCATCTGCTCGCCGCACTGCTCGGCCAGGGCGATGGCGTCGCCGTGGCCATGCTCAACGCCATCGGCGTCGACCGGGCCGCCCTCAGCGGGCGCGCCCAGGCCGCACTGACGGCCCTGCCGGGCGCCCAGGGGGCGTCCGTGGCTCAGCCGTCCCCGTCACGTCCGCTCAGCCTCGTGCTGTCGGATGCGGGGAAGGAAGCGACGGCGATGGGAGACGCCTACGTCTCAACCGAGCACCTGCTCATGGGCCTCTCCGCATCCCAATCCAGCGCCGGCGATATTCTGCGCTCGGCGGGAGCATCCCGCGACCAGCTGCAGGGAGTTCTCGGACAGGTCCGCGGGAACCGCAAGGTCGATAACCCAGACCCAGAGGGAACCTTCGAAGCCCTCGAGAAGTACGGTCAAGATCTGACCCAGATCGCCCGCGATGGCAAGCTCGACCCGGTGATCGGCCGCGATGCCGAGATCCGTCGCGTCGTCCAGGTGCTGTCACGTCGGACGAAGAACAACCCCGTTCTCATCGGTGAACCTGGCGTCGGCAAGACCGCCGTCGTGGAGGGTCTCGCCCAGCGCATCGTCGACGGGGACGTTCCCGAGTCCCTCCGCGGCAAGCGCCTCATCTCGCTCGACATCTCGGCGATGGTGGCAGGAGCGAAATATCGGGGCGAGTTCGAGGAGCGCCTCAAGGCCGTCCTCCACGAGATCAAGGAATCCGACGGAGAGATCGTCACCTTCATCGACGAGCTCCACACCGTTGTCGGTGCCGGACGAGGCTCGGACGGTGCGATGGATGCGGGGAACATGCTCAAGCCCATGCTCGCCCGCGGCGAACTCCGGCTCGTCGGCGCAACGACTCTCGACGAATATCGGGAGAACATCGAAAAGGATCCTGCCCTCGAACGGCGCTTCCAGCAGATCTTCGTCGGAGAGCCCTCCGTCGAGGATACGGTCGCGATCCTGCGCGGCATTGCACCCAAATACGAAGCGCACCACAAGGTCACCATCTCCGATGGTGCGCTCGTCGCGGCGGCTGAACTCTCAGACCGCTACATTTCCGGCAGGCAGCTGCCGGACAAGGCCATCGACCTTGTCGACGAGGCGGCCTCGCGCCTGCGCATGGAGCTGGACTCATCGCCGGAGGAGATCGACACTCTCCAGCGGCAGGTGGACAGGCTGACCATGGAGGAGTCCTACCTTGTGGATACTCTCGGGGACGACAACGACGATGCTGGCGCGGAACGCCTCGAGAAGATTCGCGGCGAACTCGCCGACAAGTCGGAGGAGCTTGCCGCTCTCAACGCCAGGTGGGAGAACGAGAAGGCGGGACGCAACCGTGTCGGCGACCTCAAGGTGAAGCTCGACGAGCTGCGGACCGAGCTGGAGCGTGCCATCCGCGACGGACGGTATGAGGATGCTGGGCGCATCCAGAACGGGGAGATCCCTGAGGTGGAGCGGAAGATCGCCGAGGGGGAAGCGGAAGACAGCCCGTTCGACGGCGTTGATCCGATGATCGCGGAGCAGGTGGATGCCGATGAGATCGCCCAGGTTGTCGCGGCCTGGACGGGGATTCCTGTCGGCAGGCTCCTGGCAACCGAGACGGAGAAGCTGCTGCACATGGAGGATGTGATCGGCCAGCGTCTGATCGGCCAGAAGTCGGCGGTGGCCTCCGTGTCCGATGCTGTCCGGCGCACCCGAGCAGGAGTGGCAGATCCAAATCGGCCCACCGGCTCCTTCCTCTTCCTCGGCCCCACCGGTGTGGGCAAGACGGAGCTCGCCAAGTCGCTGGCGGACTTCCTCTTCGATGATGAGCGGGCCATGGTCCGCATCGACATGTCCGAGTATTCGGAGAAGCATTCCGTTGCCCGTCTTGTCGGTGCCCCTCCCGGGTACGTGGGCTACGAAGAGGGCGGTCAGCTCACGGAGGCCGTCCGGCGCCGGCCCTACGCTGTTGTCCTTCTCGACGAGGTGGAGAAAGCGCACCCCGAAGTGTTCGATATTCTTCTCCAGGTCCTCGACGACGGGCGACTGACGGACGGCCAGGGGAGGACAGTGGACTTCCGCAACGTCATCCTCATTCTCACCTCGAACCTCGGATCCCAGTTCCTCGCGGATCCCCTCCTGAGCGACGAGGAGAAGAAGGCGAATGTCGACCGGACAGTCCAGGCCGCCTTCAAACCCGAGTTCCTCAACCGGCTCGACGACATCGTCCACTTCGACCCACTCGGCATGAGAGACATCGCCGCCATCGTCGAACTCCAGGTCGGCCACCTCGCCCAGCGCCTGGAGAGCAGGAGGATCTCGCTCAACGTCACCCCAGCGGCGCGAGACTACCTGGCTGTCGAAGGGTACGACCCGGCCTACGGGGCGCGTCCGCTCCGCAGGCTGATCCAGCGCGAGATCGGAGACGAGCTTGCCAAGCTCATCCTTGCCGGGGCCGTCACCGATGGAGACACCGTCACGGTTGATGCGCCGACCGAGGTCGGCAGCCGCGGCATGACGCTGACAGTCGAGACCCACTAAGGGAGATCCCCAGTATCGCCCCCCGCGCGGGGGCGGTACTGCTATCCAGGATGCCTACCGCGCGGAGATCGACTCTCGAAGGGTTTTCGCGGCGGTCACGAGATTGCGGATCGAGGCGATCGTCGATAGCCGCGAGTCTTCAGCCCACAATCCGGGTTGACCCACAGGCGTTGCGGATCGACTGAAGCGAATGCGAGGCCGAGCAGCGAGTTGAGTTCGTGGATGGAACTCTCGGCGAACGGCACTCTGGCGCAGCAGGGACCATCGCTTGCTGGACGCTATGGCCTGAAGTAGATCGGAAGAGAACGCCAGCGACGTCTTTCTCGACCTCCGATTCGGCGCATGGCCATTGGTGGCGAAGCAACCTTCGGCTGACACGCGCCCTTCGCAACCAAAGGACCTTAGCCCTAGATGGGGACGTTACTGCATATAATATTCGACCATCATTGCCCATTTGCTGACATTCAGTGTGTAAATTGCTTAGATGGGCGATAGTATCCGCTACAGGGATGATGACAGTCTATCGATGAATATGGATCGTCATGCATCTTGTAGGAGTTTCGATACTCCAAGGCGTTGCTTGATGTTCTCGGCGCGTTTCCAGATGGGGTTCGGAAGTGAACGTGAGGGCTAATTCATGGTTAATACTTCTGGCGAACTTAAAGTGGTCAGTGCACCGGGCGAAGCTCTGCAGACGTCAGGGAGGGCGAGCTCGGTTCGCAGCGAGAATTCTGAAGCGACGCTTTCAATTATCGTGCGCCAACTTGAGAGGCTATACGAGGAACGTAACCTTCCGGTGCTTGCGCGGACTATTGAGGATCACCTTCTTGCCGCGCATTTCGGCCTGGAACCCAGCATCTTTCACGCCATGCTCACGAGCATTGTTGACGGAGGTGTCGACGAGCGCGGCCTCGCGCGCGGAATGCTGTCGATCTTCAGCGCTGACAACGACAAAACTAAAGGCTGCGCTCCCGACTCTGGGTCTCCTGACCCTCCCTTCTCAGCCGAGTTCATGAGACTTGTCGGCGCGATCATGAAACTGAGACTAGCGGGACGCGCACATTTGACCCCCGAACTCATGCTGCAGCTCGATGTGATCGACAATCGCATGGGCTCCATGACGCCGCTCTTCTCCGACAGCAGTGGAATGGCAGTCCTGCTGCCTGTCCAGCTCGGCATCACTGCATTATTGGCAGGGGAGCCCCGGCGTGCTCTTGACTGCTTCGTCCGTGCCCAGATGCAGCCCATGGTGCCCAGCCTGGCGTTTCTGACGCGCGATGCATACGCGAAGGAAGCGCTTCTTCACGGCGCCTTCGGCAGGCCGTCCGACGTCCAGAGAGCACTCACGAAAGTTGATACCATACCGCGCCTTCACTCGTGGGTCGAACCCGGCATTGACGCGACGATTGAGCTCGCACTCGCCTTCACCGAGGTGGCCGATAGCGAAGCTGCGATCAAGAGACTCGACTCGATTCCACTGCATTCGCTTGGTGAGATGTGGCCGTTCTACGTCATTGCGTTGCGGCGCACGCTGTGCCGGGCAGGCCGCTATCGGGAGTTGCTAGATCGGCTGGCGAGCCTCGAGAGGACACCGCTCGCCAAGATCCCGGGAGAGGGCGTGGCGGGAAGCGTGTTTCCTGTTGCGCGTGTCAATGTCAGTATCGCCAAAGGCGATCTCGATGCTGCGCGACATCTGCTCAAAGGAGCCGATCCTGCGTATGTAGCAACGGAGGTTGCCCTCTTAGACATCGAGCTTGCTGCCGGGCGGCACCATCACGCCCTCAAAGTTGCTAAGCGGATTGGTTCCCGAGACGGAATCCGCATGTGGAAGATCGATGTGTGGCGGATAGCAGGAATGAGTGCAGCCTATCTCCGGCTCGAGAAGTTCGAAGAAGCCCGCGAAGCCTTGCTGCTGGCTCTATCGGGAGGGCTGGAATCCGAGGATCTCGATGCCTTCCCTGATGACGTGCTGGATTTCGCGGCTTCCACAATCGATGGTTGGCCGGCGCGAGACGGGAGAAGCCCCCGGGTGGTTAATTCCCTCCCTGACGGTTCCGCGCGGCTGACGGGACGCGAGTTCGAGATTCTGCGTAAGTTGGCGCAGGACAAATCGCAGAAAGAGATTGCGAACGAGATCTTCGTTTCTTCCAACACGCTGAAAACCCATGTCAAAGCCATTTATCGCAAGCTTGGCGTGTCGAGCAGGGAAGCCGCGGTGTTAAGGGCGGAGCGCGAAGGCTGGCTCTAGCCCCGTAAATATCTGGGGTGAGATTTGCGCTCGTTTGGGTGATATGTGGCTCTTGCACAGCCCAAGGTCCCCATCGTGCACTTAGATGATCACCATGTCGCTACGTGGACTCGTGTCGAAAGTCCTCCGGTCGTAGCTCGCAGCAGCAGTTAGGGAGCCAATGACGGCAACTCGATGGGGTGGGGAACGCATGCTTACGATGTCTCGTTCAAACGTCGCTCTTGGACTTGTGTTCGCCCTCAGCTTGCTGACCGGCGTCATGCCGTCCCAAGCCCAGCAGAACGTTGATGTCGATCCGACGATTGTTGTCAGCGATGAGACCATCGAACCGGCCGAAAGTGAGCAGCCGGTCGACGATCCGACATCAGACGAGCTCTCGCGGGCAGAGTCCGAAGGGCCGGTCAGCGAACCCGCAAGTGACGAGATCTCCAGCGAGCCGGAGGGTTCCGCCATCCTCAGTGAGCCGGAAGGTCCCGAGGATTCGTCTGCATCAGTATCGACGGGAGATGTGGAAGCGGGCCTCTTCGCTCTCCCCACCGGACGCAACTACTTGACTTGGAAGGTAACCGATGCGGTGGGCAACCCGGTGGGAGGAGCCACCGTGACCGTCGGTGGGCCCGCGGGTCGAACGTCCTGGCCGACGGGCACTGCCAACGTGGCCGACTGCACGGTCGATCCTTGCCATCCGTCGTCGATGGACCAGAATCCAGCCCCCGGAGTCTTCGCGGTTCCATTTCTCATCCGCGAGGGGGAATCGTACGACACTCGCCACGACATCAGTGCGAACAGCCGATACCGGATCCAGCCCGTCGGGTCGATCAACGAGTATGGCTGGACCACGTCGACCGCCACGTGGATAGAGATCCCTGGGAGCGGCAGTAGTCCGTCAGGATGGCCGACAAACGGCCCCTGGGTGTTCACCGACCTCATGGTTGCACCGAGATCGCAGACGAATATCTGCACGGCGGCGACAAACGAATACTATACGTTGCGCCGAAACTCGTCGACGTCATCGAGCACAGCGATACTGAAGGCGACCCATAACGCGGCAGAGACGGCAATCAATACGACAACAACGCAGGTTCCCAACTCGTCGGTCACTCTGTCTGCCAACCAGACTGGCAACGCGCTCGGTGTGACACCCACCGGCATCTTCTACTTTGCGGGTCAGGACGCCAACGGCCGAAACGTCACCACGTATCGCTTCGATCCGTCAGTGGACGCAGCTCCTTATCCCGTATTCACGATGGACATGCTGTCCCCGACTGCTGGTTATGTTGTCGCGGGCGATGCGACGATCTATCAGGGCCGCGAAGAATTCTACTACGCATACTTCTCTTCGTCGAACGAGAACATCAATGGGCGAAGTGCCCTTCGCATGCACGTCTATCGCTACTCGGCGGGCAACGGCTACCGCACCGGCGAAGTCGCGCACGTCGACGTTGAGCGGCCCGTGAACTTCACGACAAGTGCTAACGCGATGAACGGGGACTTCGCCTTCGACGGTGCCAATAACCTCCAGTTCATCATGTCGGACACAAACGGCGGATACACAGTCTCTGGATCTGTCGAAGGTGTTGCCCTCCAGCAGATTCCGGGATCCCACACACTCGCCGAGGTCCCCACGATCATTGGTTCGGCCAATGCGGGCCGGTTGCCGAATGGCCAGCGAGAGGCTGTCAACGGCGTGACATATACGCAGAGCGGTCGTGCCATCATCCAGCAGGGCGCCCTCAACTCGTTCGCCGACCCGACGTCCATGAATATTCTCAGTAGCCGTACCACGTTGAGCGGGGGCGGCGCCTTCGTCGACCTCGCGAGCTGCGCGGAGCCGACAACCATCAGCGTACAGAAGTACGTTGACGGAGATCGGTTCCAAGCAGGCGACCAGTTCGTGCTGAACGCTGCCAGAACAGCTGGCGGTACGACAACACCTTTCACGTCGGCGACAACGACTGGTAACGAGCAGGGCCTGCAAAAAGAACAAATCGGTCCCTTCGCGATGATCTTCGACGGAACGTTCACGGCCAGCGAGACCATCTTTCAAAATGAGGGCAGCTACCAGACGACGTGGGCCTGCTATGTCGGCGGTTCCCAGACATCGTTTATCAACGGAAACGGGCGAAGCCTGTCGTTCGCGCTCAGCACCACCACGAGCCCCCAGCTTGTGCCGGGTGAGAACATCAACTGCATCTTCACGAACAAGGCACTGACCCCTAATCTATCGGTCGACAAGTCGTCCTCGCCCGAATCCGGGACCACGGTCAACCCGGATGGGATAGTGACATATACACTGACCTTCGATAACACTTCGGGCACAGCTGCCGCGACGGTGAATCACGTCGATCACCTGAAGGACGTGCTCGACGACGCCGTCTTCGTCAATGGCACTGACGTCGTGCCGGCTCCGGTGATCACGGCGTCGGGAACCCCACCCTTGACCACATCGTGGGACGCCACGAGCCAGCAGCTCGCGATCACCGGCACGGTGCCCGTTGGTGAAGTTCGAACGATTTCCTTCCCCGTGCGGGTAAAGGATAACGCGGACAACGCTGCCGCCCGCGAGAATGCTGACCAGCCGCTCGCAGGCTACTGGATGCGCAACTATGTCACACCAGCCGGTGAGAACCCTCCCGCCACCTGTGAAGACGACTCCGCGCTGTGCACCCAGCATCCTATTCCCGCGTGGACTGTGTCGAAGGATTCACTGCCTGCAGACGATTCCCTCGTCCACAGCGGCGATACCGTCCACTACCGGGTGACGGTCTCCAAGCTTAACGGTGGTGCCGGGAACTGGGCTCTCGACGATGTCGTTGTCACCGACGACATGACAGATGTGCTGAAAGTTGGATCCTGGGCCCCCGATGCAGAGATCCGTTCGGGCGCTCTCCCGATCGGCATCTATCTTTACGATAGCGACGGGAACAGGCAAACAGCCTGCTCCGGGGAAGCTGACTGTGTGACAGACCCAGTCCTGCAGGCTGGCGGCGGAACAGCTCCCTATTTCGATAGCACGTGGACTCTGACCACATCGGAGTTCGATATGCCGGCGAACATTGTCCGCGCGGAAGTCTGGTACTCCGTGACAGTGGGAGATGCTCCCACGATTGATGGCCAATGGGAGCCCGAAGAGATTCAGTGGGGATCCACATTCCTCAACGCAGCCACGGCCGACAGCACCTCCCAGCCGCCGCAGCAGTGTGAAACAGGCGTTCCGGATAGCTTCAACTCAGACGAATGCCAGGTCGAGCATCGTATCCAAAACGGCTTCTTCACCATTCGCAAGGACGGTGTCAGCGTCGACGGCGTCGAACAGGGACTCTCCGGACACGCTTTCGAGATCCGCGACGATAGCGGTGGAACGATGAGCGCGGCAGTGCCGGCGGCCATGTGTACAGAGCAGAACTGGATCGATGCTGGCTTCACCGGCACCGTGCCCACCGTGCCGTGGAATGTCGATCCTAGTGACTATCCCGGATCCCCGACAGACTGTGCCTATCTCTACGCGACAGATTCCCCTGCACAGCAGGGCGCCTGGAGATCACAGAACCTGCCCGCGGGAACATATTGGCTGCTCGAGACACGGGCTCCGGCAGATCACCAGCTTCTTGCAGAACCAGTGAAGTTCACTGTCGCGGACGCTGACGGCGAAGGACGACTCACGGTCTACGACCGCGAGGGGAATCCCGCTAAAACTTGTGGGTCCGGCGGCGTGGCATGCGTTGACGGAGACGGATGGCTCATGATCATCCAGGATCCGCGCATGATTGCTTTGCCCCTCACGGGCGGTCTCGGGATCAACGCCTTGCTCTCGGGCTCAGCGCTGATCATCATCATCACTGCAGTCGGAGTCGGATTGTTCATCCGACGTCGGAACAGCGTCAGCTCGTGATTGCGATGAAGAACCACGTTTTAATCCTGAAAAACAACTCTCCATTCGGAAGGTAGAACAATGAATATCAAGAAGAGAGGGCGCAGTGCGCTGGCAGGGCTCGTTGCAGCCGGTGCCGCATTCGCTCTCGCCCTCGGCGGAGGCGCCGTTGCCAACGCCGCTCCAGGTGACGCGGACAGCCCGCTCATTCTCCCGGGCACTGGGGGAGCTCCCATCACCGGAACGGTGACCGTCCACAAGCATGAACAGCCTAATACTGCTGGCAATCCGGCGAACGGTCTAGAGCAAACTGTAACGAGCCCGACCATAGCCGGTGTCGATTTCACAGCGCAGCGGGTAGTAAGCGTCGAGGTCGACGCCGAAACTGTCACGTTCGACCTGACGACCAACGAGGGCTGGCAGAACGCGTCGAAGCTTGACTACGACGCGGCAACCAACTCGTGGACCTACGAGGACGTTGCGGTAACATCCGTTGCCTTTGGTTCTGAGGTTGTCAGAACGACGGGCACCAGCGGAGCTTACGCTCCGGCAGTCTTCGCGGATCTCCCGGTCGGCCTCTACCACTTCGAAGAAACTGCTTACCCCGCTAACGTGACTCCGTCTGTGCCGTGGGTGATGACAGTCCCCCTCACGCATCCGACAGATCTTAATAAATGGCTCTACGACATCAATGTCTACCCGAAGAACTCGACGACAAACATCGAGAAAACGGTCGAGGATTCGGCGGGTGTCAAGATCGGCGATCCGGTCACGTGGACAATCAAGGCTGACATCCCCCGCACCGCGAACCCCGGTTTCACCGGAGGCGACCCCAGCGCCGATAACCTGGAGTTCCTGGCTCCCAGCAAGTACCTGATCACTGATCAGCTTGATGCTCGTCTGGCACTGCAGACCGTCACCGTGTCTCTCATCGGCGTAACTGGCGTCACTCTCGATGCCGGTGACTACACCGTGCTCCCGAACCCGATCCCCGGTCCGGGCTCGAATCTCGGCCAGAACGTCCAGGTGGAGTTCACCCCGGCTGGTCTCGCAAAGCTCGGGCTCGCGGGCTCGACGGCAGGCGCCCAGGTCCAGGTTGTCATCGGAACGACCGTCGCCTCCATGGGAACGGGCGTAACCGCTGGCATCATCCAGAACGAAGCGATCCTCTTCCCCAACGACAGCACTGTAGAAGGAATCCCGAGCGAGATCGTCGAGTCGAAGTGGGGCGACATCGTGATCAAGAAGGTCGACGCATCCGACAACACCGTTCTTGAAGGCGCAGTCTTCAGCGTCTTTGTCAGCAAGGAAGATGCGGAAGCCGGCAGGAACCCCATTTCAGTCGGTTCTGGCGGCACGAACCGGTACACGACCGATGAGAATGGTGAGGTGCGAATCTCGGGCCTCCGCTACAGCGGGTTTGCCGATGGTAAGGAGTTGGCTGAAGACGACCCTGACTACCGCACATACTGGCTGGTGGAGGTCAAGTCCCCCGCGGGATATGAGCTTCTGGCAGAACCCGTCCCGGTCATTGTCAAGGCTGCCGAAAGCCGTGTCGTCGTGACACAGATTGAGAACGCGCCGGCGAACGGTGGCTTCGAGCTCCCGCTGACGGGTGGCATGGGAACGGGAGTCCTGACATTGGCAGGTATCTCCATCCTCGCCGCTGTCATGCTCGTGGCACGCAGCCGTCGCGACAGCGAACTGGCTGCCGAGTAGCACGCTCGGGTGGGGGCTCACTCTGAGCCTCCACCCGTCCGAATGGAAGAACCTGGGCTGAGAGGAGGTGTCGGCATGAGCGAAACCCTGGAATCGTCGACGTACGGCACCCCTCCCAGGTCGGGTTCGAAGTCCGGCTTCACAAATGCACGCACACCCATCGTTCTCCTGATCATCGCAATGATAGGTTTCGGGGCACTCACGTACCCGAGTGCGGCAAACTGGTTCGCTTCGCTCACCCAACGGTCAGATGTGGCGAGCTACGTGCGTCAGATCGAAAACATTCCGGTGCAAGAACTCACCGACACGCTTCGAGACGCTGAGGAATATAACTCTCACGTTCCAGCCGGAGTGCTGCGCGATCCGTATTCGGGGTCGAGCAGCGATCAGGCGGGCGATCCGGGCTACCAGCAGTATCTGAGCACACTAACCGCAAGCGAAAACGGTGTGATTGGTGAGATCCGCTATCCGCGTCTCGATATCTCACTCCCCATCTACCATGGCACCAGCGATGACGTCTTGCGCAGGGGCGTGGGGCACTTGTACGGCAGCTCCCTTCCAATCGGGGGCCCGTCGACACACTCGGTGCTGACCAGTCATTCTGGCCTCCTATCGGCCTCACTTTTTACCGACTTGCCCAAGGCTGCGGTCGGTGATGTTTTCACGGTGAACGTCATGGGAGAGGATCGATACTACGAGGTTCGTCAGATCGAAACCGTCCTCCCAGAAGAAACTCAATCGTTGAGGATCTCCACCGGGCAAGACAGAGTCACCCTCGTCACCTGCACCCCTATCGGCATCAACAGCCATCGCCTCCTCGTCCATGGTGAGCGAATCGATGCACCAGTCGGCTCTGACGGCAAGGAACTGGCGAGTAGCGGAGAAACGGCAGGCTTCCCGTGGTGGGCACTCGGCTTCATCTCTGGATCTGCACTGGTGGCATTCATTCTTTTCAAGCCGGTCAATCGGCGCAAAGCACCCAATGGTGCGACGGAACACGTATTCGACAGTAAGTGGGAGGGGCTGCGGTGAAGCAGAAGACCGACGCACATAACAACATGACAGTGAAGAGTCTGCTGGGCGCTCTGCTGGCGATGGTTCTTGCCCTGATCACCGCGCAGGGAGCTCTCGCGGCACCTCTTGAGTCCGAGACGATGACGATCGAGATCCATAAGTTCGAGCAGCCCGATGAGCGGGGGGTTCCCTCCAACGGCCTTGTCCAGGACACGACCGGCCTCCGACCAGTCAAGGGCGCAACATTCACCGCAAAACGTGTCCCGGGTATCGACCTGACGACCATTGCCGGTCAGCAGGCAGCCTCCGTTCTCGCGGCGAATGATGCTGCAGATCTCGTGTCCAATGTTCCAGCAGCCGCCAGTGCAACAACGGACGCGAGCGGCAACGCGACCCTGACTCCCCTCGATGCTGGCCTCTACTATGTTGAGGAGGTCATGACCCCCGCGGGCTATGTCGAGGCGGTCCCGTTCCTCGTCGCCCTGCCGCTGACCGATCCGGTCAGCCGCGATCAGTGGCTGACCACGGTGCACATCTACCCGAAGAACGCAGTAGCGAGCATCAGCCTCGATGTTGTCGACCAGGATGCCATCGTGCTCGGCGACATTGTCCACTGGACGTCGACGTCGACGATCCCCAACGTCCCGAGCCTCGACGGGTACCGTGTCGAGCAGGTGATCGACACGAAACTTGAGTACACGGGCACCCCTGTTGTCTCCATTGCGGGAGGTGCGCCGCTGACGCCGGGCGTCGACTACACCGTGACATTCGACCCCGACACGAACACAGTCGCCATCGAGTTCACCGATGCTGGTCTGCGGAAGCTTGAGGATGCGCTGGAGCGCGACCCGAACAGTACGGTCACGATCGAATACGACACCATCGTTCTCCGAGAAGGCGAGCTGATCAACGAAGCAATTCTCTACCCGAGCAGGTCATCGATCGATGATGGTCGAGGAGTGAGCGACACCGCGATCACCAAGTGGGGTCCGCTCTCCGTCGTAGTGCACGAGTACGGCAACCCCAGCAATCTCATCGCCAACGCGTGCTTCATGGTCTATGCCTCCGAGGCGGATGCTCGAGCGCAGAGGAACCCCATCAGCGTTGATGGTGTCAATCAGTGGGTGACAGACGACCAGGGAAGGTTCATCGTCCCAGGCCTGCGCTTCTCCAACTTCGCGAACGGACTGGACCGCGACCCGAGCGATCCGCTCTACCGACTCTATTGGGCCGTCCCCGTGTGCATCCCACCCGGGTGGACCTGGGTTGACGACAGGCCCCTCGCGGGCGCGGTCAACGACGTTCTCCAGTTCCAGACACTGATCTTCGAAGTGGAACGCAAGCCCGTGCCGCCAAGCATTCCTGATATGCCGGTCACAGGCTCCCAGGTAGCGGGCCTCGGATTCCTGGGCATCTCATTCATTCTTGCCGGCATCATTGCGCTTGCCTCGCGGAGGCGCCAGGCACGTGACACGGGAGTGTCAGCGTCATTGTGATCGACGTGGAGGTGCCCGGGGCGGCTGACAGTCAGCCGCCCGGGCCGATACGGAGGAAGCGGCGCAAGGTTCGCACGTCGAGCATCATTCTGCAGATTCTGGCGATGCTAGGGATTGGTCTCCTCGTCTACCCTGACGGTGCAGACTGGATCAGCAGCATCGGGCACAACTCGGAGATCTCGGGTTACGTGCGCCAAGTCGAAGGCACTCCGAGTGAGCAGCGGCAACGGATCCTCGATGCCGCCTACGCCTACAACGACAACCTCGAACCCGGCCCCTTGACCGACCCCTACCTCACTCAAGAGGAGGACGCTGAAGCGGGAAGTGCTGTCTACCAAGCGTATGAGGAGATGCTCCGCGTGAGCGGCACCGATGCGATCGGTACAGTGAATTTCCCGCGCCTCGACATCGCACTGCCGATCTACCACGGCACATCCGAGCGTGCGATCTCGCACGGCGTAGGCCACATGTACGGAACGTCTCTACCAGTTGGCGGCCCCTCGACGAGGGCTGTCCTCACCTCCCACTCGGGACTTCCGCAGGCAAAGCTGTTCACGGAGATCCTCAAGGCTGAGCCGGGAGATCTCTTCTGGATCTCGGTCCTCGGAGAGGACCACCATTATCGGGTCGAATGGACAGAGACCGTGCTGCCGGGCGAGACGGAGTCCCTCGAGATCATCGAGGGAGAGGACTGGGTGACGCTCTTTACCTGCTCTCCGATCGGCATCAACAGCCACCGGTACATGGTTCATGCGGTGCGAGTAGCTGACCCGATCGATGAGCTAGGCGGTCAAGCCATCGGCGGAGACGGTGTGGGCCTCGGTTTCCCCTGGTGGGCTGTCATCTTCATCGGAGCCTCCACCCTGTCAGGGTTCATACTTCTTGCACCGAGCAAGCGCAAGAAAAAGCCACGGACCACATGTGATCCGCTCCCCGAAAGCTGACGCTGGCAGGTCGAATCGGCCGGGCACTCTGACGATTCCGCATGGATGAGACGGATTATGCGAAGATCCCCGGCGTGAGACGAACAACGTGCTGAGTCGCCAACATCAGCCCGTCCACAACATGATTCGGCGGCGTGAGACCGGATCATGCGATTCACCGGCTCTTACCGGTAGCCTTGCTCCGTGACTATCACCCTGACCCGCCTCGACCCGGTAGGCGTCGACTACGACGAGCTCGTGTCGTTCATGACGTCCAACCGCTTTCCCTTTCACGTGCGCCAGACGGTGACCCGTGAGGATGTCGAGACCGCTATCGCCGACGGCAGCTACCGCGACGACGACAATGACTCATATTGGATCGATCACGACAGTCTCGGCAGGATCGGTTTCCTCCGGTTCGAGGACTTGACGGACCTGGCGCCTCTGTTCGACATGAGGCTTGCCCAATCCATGAGAGGACGAGGTCTTGGCGCCCAGGTCCTCGAGGCGGCCACGGCGCATGCCTTCTCCCTTGCCGGCGTCGACAGGTTCGAGGGGCAGACGCGGGAGGACAACATTGCCATGAGGCGGGTGTTCGCACGGTGCGGGTGGGTCCAGGAAGCCTACTATCGTGAGGCGTGGCCCGTCGAGGGAGGCAAACCTCTCGCCTCCGTCGCCTACAGCGTGCTCCGCAGGGATTGGGAAACGGGCACGGTCACACCGATCGTGTGGGATCTCTAGGCCGAGTGCACCGCGGAGCGTTGAGCCTTAGGATCGGGGCGCGTACATGATGACAGCGACTCCCAGCAGGCACAGGAGCGCCCCGGCAATGTCGTAGCGGTCCGGCTCGAAACCGTCGACCACCATGCCCCATGCGAGAGAACCGGCAACGAAGATGCCGCCGTAGGCGGCAAGGATCCTGCCGAAGTTCGCATCAGGCTGGAGGGTTGCGACGAAACCGTAGGCTCCGAGGGCGATCACGCCAGCGCCGATCCACAGCCACCCCCGGCTTTCCCGCACGCCCTGCCACACGAGCCAGGCGCCCCCGATCTCTGCAAGCGCGGCGGCAGCGAACAGGATAAGGGAGCGGGTGATCGTCATGGGTGAACCTCGGCGGTCTCGGGTGCGGGGTGGATGAGTGTGAAGCGTTCGCACACCACCGGCATGTCCCACGCGAAACCGGCAGGGGAGTAGGTGCGCCAGTATCGTTCGTGAATATCCCTCCAGGCAGAGAGAGTCCGATCATCCTCCCCCTCCGCGTGAGCATGTTCCGCATCGATGTCGCCAAAGGGCACGATATCGATCCGCGTGGTCTGGATGATCGCAGCCGGCCGCCCGGATCCGTCGAGAATGATGCTGTAATCCCCGGCACGCGGGATGGCTTCCCCTGTCAGCTCGCATTCGCGAAGAGACATCGCCGTTCCGGTCTTTACACCGGCAAGGACGAGGGACAGCAGCTCATCGGCGTGATCCGCTGTGGCGCCGAAGGCCCACGCGCCGGGAGGATCTTCCGGAAGGCCCGGGAGGGAGGCTCTGGCGGCGGCCCACCAGGGCTCGATGACGTCATTCATGTCCTCCACCGTACAGGCGGGATGCTGGAGGGGCGCCAGGCTGAACCCGGCGCCCCTCCAGAGAGACAGATGTTTAGACGAAGTCGATGACGTCCGCGATCGAGTTGTGGACATACTCGGGACGGAACGGGAACTTGACGATATCTTCCTTCTTGGTCGAGCCCGTGAGAACGAGGTGAGTCGTGAGACCGGCCTCGATTCCTGCGAGAACGTCCGTGTCCATGCGGTCGCCCACGATCGACGTGTCCTCAGAGTGCGCCCCGATCCGGTTGAGGCCGTAGCGCAGCATGATCGGATTGGGCTTGCCCAGGAAGAAGGGCTTGCGGCCGGTCGCCTTCTCCACCATGGCCGCGACAGCGCCCGTCGCGGGCAGGTCGCCCTCAGCGGAGGGTCCCGTCGCGTCCGGGTTCGTGGCGATGAAGCGGGCACCGTTCTGGATGAGACGGATCGCGGTCGTGATCGCCTCGAAGGAGTACGTGCGTGTCTCGCCGAGGATGACGAAGTCAGGGTTGGCTGTCGTCATGATGAAGTTCTCTTCGTAAAGAGCAGTCGTCAGGCCTGCCTCGCCCACCACGTAGGCGCGGCGCGAGTCAGACTGGGTGGCCAGGAACCTGGCCGTCGCCAGAGCAGAAGTCCAGATCTGCTTCTCGTCGACCTCGATACCGGAGGTCGACAGGCGCGCCGCGAGGTCGCGGGGAGTGAAGATCGAGTTGTTCGTGAGGATGAGGTGGGGAATGCCCTTCTCGTCGAGCCGGCCCAAGAATTCCCGGGCCCCGTTCAACGCCAGGCCCTCGTGCACGAGGACGCCATCCATATCAATTAGCCAAGAGCTCATGTCCTACACTTAGCACGTGGACGCCGTTATTCTCAGCTCAGTTGACAAAGTCATACAAAATCGTGGCGATATCGAACATAATTTCCGTTTCGCATCCGTCACAAAACTGTTCGCAGCATATTCCGTGCTTGTCGCGGTCGATCGGCATCTCATCGACCTTGACGAACAGGCAGGGCCGGCCACGGTCCGTCACCTGCTCGGCCACGCCTCCGGGCTGCCCTTCGAGGGGGACGAGACAGTCTCCGAGCCCGGTAAGCGCCGGATCTACTCGAACACCGGCTTCGATGTTCTCGGCGACTATGTGGCCGAGCGCGTCGGGATGAGCATCCAGACCTGGATCGAGCAATCAGTGCTCGAGCCCCTCGGGCTCTCCTCCATTCTCATCGAAGGATCCCCCGCCCATTCCGGCGAGGGCAATGCTGCCGATCTGGCCGCGTTCGCGCGGGAGCTGCTGGCTCCCACCCTCGTATCAGACGGCCTCGTGAACGAGGCGACGACGCTGAGCTTCGGGGAGCTTCCCGGGATACTCCCCGGCTACGGCAGGCAGAAGAACAATGCGTGGGGGCTCGGGTTCGAGATCAGGGCGGATAAGGACCCGCACTGGCTGGGAGCGTCCTTCTCGCCGTCCGCCTTCGGCCATTTCGGCCAGGCAGGATCATTCCTCTGGGTCGACCCCGAGGTTCAGCTCGCGGGCGTCTACCTGGGCGATGAGAACTTCGGAAAGAAGCACATCGAGCTGTGGCCCGGCCTGACGGATGCGATGAGAGCCGAAGCGGAGTTCTAGAGCATCCGCTTCACCCACGTCACTGTGGTGCGCTGACGGGCCTGATTGGTTGTTCTGGCCGCGCTGGCAGTCGGTGTCGTTGCGTTGATGAGGTCAATGGAGGGCAGCTTCTCCGATGTTCGCTGGCGTCGCGGCGCTGCCAGGAGACAATGGCGAGCTGTGACTGCTGGGTGTCCCAGCGTTTCAAGGACATTCTTGTATAGGGCGGCATGACTTTGATGGTCAGCTTGGAGTTCACTTCTCTCTTATACTTTCTCGTTCTCTCTATACTTTCTCGATACTTGCGAGTATGGTGACGCTCACATATGTCAAGCTGGCGATGTCGATTGATGCGCTGACGGGAGATGGATAATGATGTCCATCCAATCCATGGCGATGATGACTGCCATTGTGGTGCTTTTAGCGCCCGCGTCTGCACACGCTGGCTCCGAGGGGCGGGATGTCGGTGGAAGTGGTGTTTCTCCGGAGGAAGAGTGGGAAGGCGGGGGGCCAAGCACGGTAGGTTATGAGAATCCTGATCCGAGTCATGCTGTCTGTGTTGAGCTCGACGACAGCGGAGAGATCGTTGAGTGGTACCACGGGTCAAGAGATGAGAGCTTCTCGGTCGCGACACCATTTGCTGTCAGGCCCCCGACGACACTTCCTCGTTCTGGCATTCTCGATGCAATCTGCAACGTCGCTCCATCATCTTTCGTCCTACGCAATTATTATGGAAAATCTGATGGTCCGATTGCCTTAAGGTGCGGAAATGTAGACGTGGGCTACCACCACATTCGCAGTAAGCATGCGGGTCATTGGACGGGGCAGATGGGTGGGCCTGGCAACTGGCGCGATTTCATGAGCTGGGCTACAGACCAAGCCCTGAGGTATCCACTGCGCGTCAGTGTCCAGCCCGGTCAGAAGCGCTGCTATGCGACTCCGGTTGTCGTTGTCAAAGCATCGGGGCAAACGAAGACGTTCCACGCCACCGTTATCGCCTCAATGAATAATAAGTTGATAATTACATCATTTCCGCCGAATGATATGAGGTGTTAAAAGTGGAGTTCACTCCGAATTATACGTATATACCATTCGGTATCGATATCGACGGTGTCGATCAAATTGAGTCGATCTTTGGTGAGGATCTGTGGCGCAGAGTTTCGAAGTGGACCGACAAGTTCAATGAGTCGTTCCGGGAGATGGAGGGAGTCTTCGGTTCTGAGAAGCTGCGAGCGGAGATTGACCGAGAATACGTGGCTCTCGCGATGGAGATGCAGGAGAAGCTCCCTGAAGGGGAGCGCCTCACGATCGATATGTGGTGGTGAGTTTCTAGTCTCTGCGGTATCGTGTGACCGCCCTGGGCGCCAGTGCACGAAGGATGGGCCGAGCAGCAGCTCAGCTTCCGCTAGCCGGATGTGCCGCGAACGAGGGGATGGTCCCACACGTCGAGGACGCCGAACAGGACATAGGCGAAGATGCCGATGAAGACGGCAAGCCCGAGCGAGAAGCCGAGGATTCCGAGAGTCGTCGAAGCGCCAGCCCTGCGGGCCTGGGAGATCGAGACGAAGCCGAGGGCGCAACCAATCGAGCCGGTCCAGAAGAAGAGAATTGCTAAGATTCCCGCCGTCCTCCCCGCTGTGCTGGGCGGGGGAGGCGGCTGATATCCGTACGGGGGCATAGCCCCGTAGCTCTGGTATCCGGGATGGGTCATGGACTCAATCTAGCAAGTCGACGATGACGGGGACGTGATCAGAGCTCCCCTTGCCCTTCCGCTCATCACGGTCGATGCTCGCTGTGCTCACGCGCTCCGCGAGCGCGGGGGACAGGTGTTGGAAATCGATCCTCATGCCCTGGTTCTTCGGGAACCTCAGCTGCTGATAATCCCAGAACGTGTACTGGTCAGGCTCATGGCTGCGCGTCACCTCGGCAAAGCCAGCATCGGCAAGAGCGGCAAGAGCGCTCCGCTCCCCCTCGGTCACATACAGGTTGTCGCGGAACACCTCGATGTCCCACACATCCGTGTCGAGCGGGGCCACGTTGTAGTCGCCCACGAAGGCGATCTGCGCCGCGGGATCATCCGCCAGGCGCGACCGACCATACTCGGTGAGCGCGTTGAGGAAGGACAGCTTGTAGGCATAGTGCGGGTCGGTGATCGACCTCCCGTTGGGGATGTATAAGCTCCACACATCCACCCCGCCGCAGGTGGCACCGATCGCACGGGGCTCGACCACGGGTTCCTTGTCCGGCTTCGCGAAAGCGGGCTGACCATCGAAGCTCGTGCGGACGTTCTCGAGGCCGACTCGGGAGATCAGAGCGACACCATTCCATTGATTGAGCCCGGCAACCGCAACCTCATAGCCGGCCTCCTCGAAAGGCGCATACGGGAACTGCTCGACCTTGCACTTGGTCTCCTGGATCGCGAGCACATCAGTATCGGAGCGTTCGAGGAACCCGATGACGCGATCGATGCGAGTGCGGATGGAGTTCACGTTCCACGTTACAAGTCTCATGGGGGCCATTATTCCAGCTAGGCTCGACACATGGGTACAGCACTGGTTACAGGAGCAACGTCCGGCATCGGCAAAGAGATCGCGTGGCAGCTCGCAGGGGAGGGCAACGACCTCGTTCTCGTTGCGAGAAACACCGCCGCTCTCGAGGACTATGCCGACAGGCTCCGGAACTTCACGGGTCAGAGCATCGAGGTGCTGAGTGCTGATCTGGCGACCGAGGAGGGCGCCCGAGCGGTCGCAGACAGGACAGCCAGTCGCGAGAAGCCCATCGGTCTCGTCGTCAACAACGCAGGATTCGGGCTGGGGCAGGACTTCATCGGCGGTTCCCTCGAACGTGAACTCCAGGCCATCGATGTCATGGCCCGCGCCATCCTCATCATCTGCCACAGTGCCGCGAACGAGTTCGCCAGACGCGGCTACGGTGCGATCCTCAACGTCTCCTCCATGACCTCCCTGACGGCACAGGGCACCTATTCCGCTCATAAGGCGTGGGTGCGGACCTTCTCCGAAGGGCTTGCCGAAACCCTCAAACCCTACGGTGTCAGTGTCACCGTGTCCTGCCCCGGCCTCGTCCACACCGAGTTCCACGAACGCACCCAGGTCGATGCCAGCCAGTGGCCCGACCTCGCCTTCATCCCCGTCGACAAGGTCGCCTCCAGGTCCCTCGACGCTGTCCGGCGCGGCCGCGTCATCGTCACACCATCCCCGCTCTATGCGGCAGCTGCAGGGTTCCTCCGCCTTGCACCGCGGAGGCTCGTCCGCTCTGTCGCGGGCCCCGGCCGCTCAGGCAGGCACGACTAGGACCTGCCGAGGACGGCGAGCCTACTGAAGGTTCCCCGCCCCTCCATCGCACCCCCCGCTCGCGTAGACTGAGCATCGTGAAGAGCAACGACACACAGCGCCAACGCCTGATCGCCCTCGTCCGAGACCTTGCCGTCATCGAAGGCGAGGTGACACTCGCCTCCGGCCTCGTCTCCGACCACTACGTCGACATGAGGAGGGCCACCCTCCACCACGAGGCGGCCCCACTGATCGGGCACGTCATGCTCGACATGCTCGAAGAGGCGGGCTTCGGCGCCTCCGAGATCGACTCCGTGGGAGGACTGACCATGGGGGCGGATCCCGTCGCCACGGCGATCATGCATGCGGCAGCTTCCCGCGGCCTCGATGTCGACGCCTTCGTCGTACGCAAGGCGGCCAAGGGCCATGGCATGCAGCGCAGGATCGAGGGCCCCGAGATTGTCGGCCGCAAGGTCGTCATCCTTGAAGACACATCGACCACGGGAGGGTCTCCCCTTGAGGCGCTCGCGGCAGCGCGCGAGGCCGGTGCTGAGGTTGTGGCGGTCGCAGTCGTCGTCGATCGGAAGACCGGCGCGAAAGAGAAGATCGAGGATGCTGGTGTGCCCTACCTGGCCGCCCTCTCGATCGATGAGCTTCGCTAAGCACCATCATTGCGCGGCGCTGCCCAGCAGTGCCCGACTCCCCTGAGAGAAACGGAAGTCCATCATGAACGTCTCGGTTGTTGTAGGCCTCATCGTCCTCCTCATCGTCATCCTCGTCGTGTGGGTGGTGAGCATGTACAACCGGCTCATTCGGCTCCGCAACCAGGTTCAGGAATCCTGGAAGCAGGTCGATGTCGAGCTGCACCGCCGTTACCAGCTCATCCCCAACCTCATCGAGACCGTCAAGGGATACGCCAGCCACGAGCAGGCCGTCCTTGCGGAGGTGACGGCGATGAGGGAAAGGGCCCAGCAGGGGCGGGGGACCGGTGAACGAGCACAGCGCGAAGGTGACCTGTCGCGTGCGCTGGCGGGAGTCGTTGCCCTGGCGGAGAACTATCCGGACCTGAAAGCCTCCGGTCCGTTCCGTGACCTCCAGGCAGAACTCGCCAACACGGAGGATCGGATCGCGGCAGGACGCCGCTTCTACAACTCGAACGTGTCCGGCCTCAACACGACGATCGAGTCATTCCCCGGGAACATCATCGCCTCCATGTTCTCCTTCAGGCGCGCAGAGTACTTCGAGACCGCAGAGAGCGTCCGCCAGGCTCCGCGCGTTTCCTTCACGGACACGGATGGTCACCTGGGCCGCTATGGGGCTGATGCGTGGCAGCCCGCCCCGGAACCCGGAGCACCCGGCTTCGGCGGTCAGCGCGGCGGATTCGATCCGAGGCGTGATGGTGGGAGGGCCGTCGACGGCGGAGACGAGACACGTCGATGACGGAGCCGAACGATCCCAGGCTCGATCCCGAACTCGTCGCGAACGGCGATACGAGGAACGTGGTCGACAAGTACCGGATGTGGAGCGTGGATGCCATCAAAGCAGACTTGGAGACGAGCCGGGCAGCACTCCACATCGCGATCGAGAACCTCGAGCACGATCTCAACATCGGCTCGATCGTGAGAACCGGTAATGCGTTCAACGTCGGCGGGGTGCATATCGTCGGCCGGCGCCGGTGGAACCGGCGGGGCGCCATGGTGACCGACCGTTATCTCACAATCATCCACCAGCCCGAACCGGCAGACTTGGCGGCCTGGGCCGCTGAGAACGACTACGCGATCATCGGGATCGACAACGTACCGGGATGTACCGACCTCGAGGCGACACCGCTCCCGGAGCGATCCATCCTCGTCTTCGGCCAAGAGTCGAACGGAATATCCCCAGAGCTCCTGAGAGAATGTGCGCAGGTGCGCCAGATCCCCATGTACGGGTCGACTCGGTCGATGAACGTGGCGGCCGCCGCAGCGATCGCCATGCACGCCTGGTCGACCGAGCACCAGTACGGGCGATAAGCCGGACCTGCCTGCTATTCCCCGCGCAGCAGAGCATCCGCCTCGGCAAGGACGGCGTCGATCGGTGTGTCGATGCGCAGATCGGCCAACCGATCGGCCTGCGTGGGGCCGGCGTTGACGATGGCAAGAGCCGCCCCGGATGAGAGGCCCCGGCTGACCACCCACATCCCCGTCATGACAAGGAGCGACGAGCCGAGCACGAGGATCGTCTTCGCATCATCCGCGAACTCGAATGCTTCATCCAGTGCCTGGACTGTCTCACCGAAGAACACGATGTCCGGTTTCAACGTGCCCCCGCATGTGGCGCACGGTGCAACGATGAATGTCGATGCTGCGGCGGCCCCGCTATCCGCCTCGGCGAGTACTGCCGCATGGCCCGGTTGTGGATCATCCACCGTGTAGGGGTTGAGGGCACTCAAGCGGGAATCGAGCTCGCGGCGGGACGTGATCTCCCCGCAGTCGATGCAGGCGACGCGGGTGAACGACCCGTGCATCTCAGCCACTCGAACCGATCCCGCCTTGGCATGCAGACCATCGACGTTCTGGGTGGCTGTGCCGGTGATGATGCCGTCCCGCTCCCACGATGACAGGAGCAGGTGCCCGCGGGTGGGAGCAAGAGCATCCAACGCGCGCCACGTCTCCTGGTTGCGCTGCCACACCCAGCGCTGCCACATCGGATTGGACACGAACATGTCGTACGTGACGGATGGTGTCTCGCCGCCCCCGTTGCCTCGATAGTCCGGCAGTCCCGCAGCGGTCGAGAGGCCGGCCCCGGACACGACAACGACGTTGCCGGCACTCAGGAGACGTGCCAAATCCTCGACGGCGCTGATCATGGTCGAACGCCGCGCCTGACGAACTCTGCCGCGAGATCGGTGGCGAGAGTGAGCGGATTGCTCGAGCTGCGCCGAATCTCAACCTTCGTGCCGTCCCCGAGGAAGCGGGCGTGCAGGGCAACCGTCTTTCCTGTCGACCTTGCGAGGACTCCCACGGGAGAGGACGGGAGCCCACCCAGCTCCGCGGCGAAGGTCTGTTCAGCCACCATCTCCATGCGCGCGACGGAGTCCTCGATCCCGGCGAGAACATCGGCCGATGTCGCGAGCGCTTCGACCGCGAGAGCGCCCTGCCCGGCAACGGGGACCATCACTTCATAGGGAAGGTCCTGCCCAATCGTCAGGCCGTGCCAGGTCAGCTCGGCGCGAGAGACGATGATCCCGTCCAGACCATCGCCGATGTGTGCGAGACGTTCCTCGAGATCACCGGCAACCTCCGTGGGTACGAGATCTGAACGGAAATGTTTGAGCTGGGCCGCCCGATTGGCGCTGTCCGTGCCGACCCTGGCCCCGTGCGGCAGGCCCCGGTAGTCGGTGGGCCCGCAGAACGCATCCTGAGGGTTCTCGCGGTGGGCAATGGCTTGGACGAATTGGGGGTCGAGCGGGAGATTCGCGTCCGCATGGACGGCGATGTCGATGTGGCCGGCCAGAAGAGCATCGCGCAGTCCCTCAACC